>NZ_JEZN01000005.1:0-210888 GCF_000581715.1 Acinetobacter sp. 479375
TAAGCGTCCGCTGAACCCCATGCCTATTTTTTAATTCGGTTCAGGTTTCCAGCGGTGTGGTAGCAATTCTTCAATCTGAGTCACTTTATGTGTCGGCAACCTTTTCAGCACATCACTTAAATAGGCATAGGGATCCAGCCCATTCAGCTTTGCTGACTGGATTAATGTCATAATATTGGCTGCTCGCTGACCGCTGCGCAGCGAACCTGCAAATAACCAGTTCTTACGTCCCAACGCCCAGGGGCGCATCTGGTTTTCCACCCAGTTATTGCAAATCGGTAGATTGCCATCATCCAGATAGCGGCTTAAGGCTGGCCAACGCTTCAGAGTGTAATTGATCGCCTTGGCGGTTGGAGAACTCGATGGCACAGTCAGTTGATGTTGGTTGAGCCATTCATACAGTTGTTGCATCACCGGTTGACTATACTGTTGTCGGTATTCGCGGCGCTGTTCTGCTGTACCATCGGTCTTTTTCCTGAGTTCTGCTTCTATGGCATACAGTTTCTGAATCAGCACTAATGCCTGTTCAGCGACCTGACTTTTCCCAGTTACATGCAGTTCATGGAATTTACGACGTGCATGCGCCATGCAGCCCACCTCAATGACATCGCCTGATTTAAAGCGTGCTTTATAACCACTGTAATCATCACAGACTAGATAGCCCTGCCAGCCTTTCAAGAACTCTTCAGCATGCTGGCCTGAACGACTATCCTGAAAGTCATAGATCACCGCCTGAACTGGATTGTACTGTGTAGTGGCATAGGCCCAGACATAACCTTTCTTCGGTTTTTTATTATTCTCACCCATCCGCATGATGGTGACCGGTGTTTCATCTGCATGCAGCACCTGCTGTTGTAGTACCACCTCTTTTAAGGCATTGGCCAGAGGTTCCAGTTCTACACCGCAGCGACCTATCCAGTCAGATAAAGTTGATCTAGAAAGTTCGATTCCCGCCCGCTGATAGATCAGACGTTGACGGTACAGCGGCAAATGATCGGCATACTTCGATACCAGCACATGGCTGAGCAATTCAGGTGAAGCAATGCCTTTATCAATCACATAGGCGGGCATCGCTTGCTGAGTCAGAGTGTCACACTGATCACAGACCCATTTACCACGCACATGCTGTTCCTTATAGAACTGTGCCGGTCTGAAATGCAGTTTTTCACTGACATCTTCGCCGATACGACGGAGTTGGCAGCCACAAGCACATTGGGTTGATGCAGGTTCATGCTCAATACGGATGGTGTGTAGATGATCTGGCAGTGGTCGACGTTTAGGTTTGTTGACTGTTGCTTTGTGTGTCGCTGCATTGGTTTTATCTGCATTTAGCCGTTCCAGTTCTAGATCAACCGCGGCAATATCTTCTTCAACCGCTTCATCCCACAGATGGATTTGTTTTGCCGTTAAGTGTTCATTCTTTTGGGCGAATTCGTGCTTTTTAAACAGCGCCAGTTCATGCTCGTATTTTTGATTGAGAATAGAAAGATGCTGAACTTTGGCATCCAATTGCTGGTTTGATTTTTCTAATTCTTGATTTGATTGTGCCAGAGACTGATGCTGCATTGCCAACTGTCTGGTAAATTCCAGCAGTTGTTCATGGGTCAGTTGGTTTAAGTCAGGCAGTGTATTCATGACCGCAGTATGCCTGAGGTCATGAAGAGAATGAAATAGAACGTTTGGAGAATAGCAGAATGCACCAACCTGGTTTAGAGCATCGTCACTACCTGCTGTCGTCCAATGCGCTGCCAGGGCAAACCCTGGATCAGTGCCTGTAACTGTTCCGGGCTGAGGGCCACGGTTTCACCTTGGTGAACTTGAGCCCAGTGAAATTTACCCTGTTCCAAACGCCGGGCACACAGCCAGATGCCCAGTCCATCATGTACCAACACTTTCATACGATGGCCACGTTTATTACAGAACAGGTAAGCACAATGCGGTTTGATGTAGCCAAAGGCTCTCACCACCTGGGCCATGGTCGTATCCATACCTGCACGCATGTCCATGGGCTGAGTAGACAACCAGATTTCATCAATGCGGATCATGTTGCAAGTGCCTTGAGTAATTCTGCCAAGGCAGGTATTTCTGATGTCTGCCATTTTAGCTGAATATCATTATTCGTATGAGGCACGGTGATACACAACGTGATCCTCTCATCAATAGGTTGGCTGATTGCAGCAGTGTAAGGCAAAGCAATAAATGCTGGATTCACATGAGTAGGATCTTGCACGGCACCATCATGATGGCTGAAGATCCTGATCCAACGACTGACAAGGTTGGCATTAATACTATGTTGCAGTGCGACCGAAGCGATCGAGGTATTAGGATTTTTACAGGCATTGACAATACTGAGTTTGAATTCTTTGCTGTATGTTCTGCGTTTTTTAGCAACAGGAGGTGTTGCTGAATATATATCCATGTTCATGGATTAAGTCCCCACTTGTTTTTAGGTGGGAACTAAATTAAGGCTTATAGGATCGCTTGGTAAGGCTGTGTTAGCCGGATGCTTACGAAACCAACATGTTATTTTTTGATTTTTGCTTCCTATCACATAGATAGTTTAGAAAAGTCCATGACATCTCGGCTTTAATTTAAGCCAGCTTCCTATTACATAGATAGTTTAGAAATGTTGATAAGCCTTAGCCTTCGCTTCTTGATAGTTTCCTATCACATAGATAGTTTAGAAATTTACTCATACGAATACGTTGAAAAAGGCGGTGCTTCCTATCGCATAGATAGCTTAGAAAAACATGCGGAAAGTTTAAACATCCGCCTCCACGCTTCCTATCACATAGATAGTTTAGAAAAATCAACACAGATAATTTGCTTTTGCTCAACTGCTTTCTATCGCATAGATAGTTTAGAAAATGTAACACCATCAAAACTAGCAACAATACCCGTTTCCTATCGCATAGGTAATTTATTTATTTTCGAGACTCCAAACATTTTGTTTTTAATTGCTGCATCGCTAAAGGATCCATCGGTGCAGTCATCATGGCCCGATAAGCCAAACATTCCTGCGTTTCTTCTGTTGCTTGAGATTTGGCATTCAAGCTATGGCATCCCATCAGTCCCAAAGAGAAAATACATCCTAGAATAAATTTGATGAACATTGGATTTTCTATAATTTAATATTTGCTGATATCAACTCCAATTTTAAAACGCAAAACAGAAAATAGAAACCATTGAATAGACTTGTTTCATAAGTCCCTTTCATTTCTGCCTATGCGAGAGAAATAAAGAGGGTTTAAACAATGATGAAAGACGTCATAGTGTATAGATCTTTTAAAATTTGCTTATTTTCATAAAATCTTCTACCAATATATAAGCATTTTAAAAAGATGAGCTTAATAAAATGACAAATCCAGATATTCAAAGTGTAGAACTCACAAAAGCCTATCGTTTACTTAATCATGGCCCAACTGTACTGGTTTCCGCTCAAGATGATGATGATGATATTGATGTCATGGCCGCAGCATGGGCGTGTGCTTTAGAATTTAGTCCTGCAAAAGTGACCGTTGTTTTAGATAAATCGACGAAGACTCGAAAAATTATTGAAAAGAATGGCTATTTCGCGTTACAGGTTCCCTGTTTAGCACAACTGGATATGACCTATCAATTAGGCAGTATCAGCCAGTTTGATGAGCCGAATAAATTAGAGATGTGTGGAACTCAACTCTTTTATCCCGATGATTCTGGTGTACCTTTGGTTGAAGGTTGTATTGCTTGGCTGATCTGTAAAGTCATTCCTGAGCCCCATAATCAGCAAGCGCATGATTTATTTATTGGCTCTGTGATGGGTGCTTGGGCGGACTCACGCGTATTTCGTGATGGACATTGGTATTTTTCAGATGCACACCGAAGTTTAAAAAGTTTGCATTATATTGCGGGTGGGACTTTCTATACGATTGGCGATGAAGTTAAAGCCAATTTATAAAAAAACTGATGGTTAAAACAAGTAGATGGAGAACACTCAAATATGAACTATCTCCATCCTGTTTAAGATAGATTTAACTCGTGCAAAGCGGTTGCATTCGTTCAACTTCTTGTTGTTTAAGAATACCACGCTGAATTTTACCACTCACTGTTTTGGGTAACACATCTACAAATTCAATTTCTTTCGGATAGGCATGTTTAGATAGACGTCCGCGCACATACATTTGTAGTTTTTCTTTGAGCTGTTCTGTCGCTTGATATTGGCTTTTTAATACGATAAATGCCTTAACAATTTCGGTTCGCGTCAGATCAGGTTTGCCAATTACAGCGGATTCTAAAACTTCTTCGCATTCAAGTAATGTACTTTCGACATCAAAAGGGCCCACACGATAGCCTGACGTTGTAATGACATCATCAGCACGTCCAACAAAATCTATACTTCCATGATCATTTAACTGTACGGTATCACCTGTAATATAGTATTTGCCTACAAAAGACTTTCGGTTATTACCCCCATAACCTTTAAACCAAAGCAAAGGTGACGCATCACAGTCAATCGCCAATACCCCGATCCCGCCTTCCCCAAGTTCTTGATGATTTTCATCGAGTACCGCAAAACGATGTCCCGGTATAGCAAAACCCGCAGAACCGATTTTAATCACATGCTCTAAAGCATGGTGATTGCCAATCACCATGCCGAGTTCAGTCTGTCCGTATTGATCATAAATATTGACATTGAAATCATGTTTAAACCAATGGATCACTTCTGGTGTTAAAGGCTCGCCTGCACTGCTCACGACCCTTAAATGCTGTTTGACACTGTTATCAAACTTTTCTTTAAAACCATAAAACATACGAAATGCAGTCGGAGAACCTGTCAGATTATTGACCTGATATTTTTTCATCAGTTCAATGGCCCGATCTACACTAAAAGCTTGTTCATCCATCAGAATGCAATGACCTAAACTCAAAGGCCCTGTAATACCGTAATATAGTCCATAAGCCCAACCCGGATCAGCTAGATTCCAAAATGAATCTTCCTCACGCAAATCCACGGCATGTGTCATATAGCCTTTAAATGCCAAAATTGCCTTTAATGGCACAGGAACAGATTTGGCCAAACCCGTTGTACCAGAAGTAAACATCATTAAAAAATCATCATCGAAACTGCGATATTCAATTGGGCAATCGGCATCAAATGTATGGATCACACTCCAGAAATCTTCTTGGTTCTGATCATCATCAATATTTTTGACAGTCAAAACTTGGCTAATATTTAAATTTTCGAGTTTAGATTGTTGATCAGTATTGGTTACTACAAGTTTGGTTTTGGCTGTTTCTAAACGATGCTCAATGGCTTTGGATTCAAATGCAGTGAATAAGGGTTGATAAATTGCACCAATACGCCAAGTGGCTAAAATTGTGATGAGTAATTCGGGGGTACGTGGTAATAATCCCGCGATGCAGTCTCCTGCCTGAAGATGGATAGACGAAAAATAATGGGCTAATTTCCCTGAATATTCAGCAAGTTGATCAAAGGTATATGATTGCTGTTCTCCGTTTTTTCCTTCCCAGATCAAAGCCACTTTGTCATGACCTACATATCTACCACAGCACTCCTCAAAAGCATTAATGCGCTGTTCATGTCCGTTAAGTTGCTGTTGAATAAGTTGATTTAAATCAAATTCCGCATAGGCTTGTGTCAGTGTCTTCATCCCGAAAACCTCTTTTATTCCATTTTTAATGCATACAGATCATTCAAAATTTGATCTATATGTCCTGTCCATTTTTGTTATCGTAAAACATCCAACGATGTTTTTTACTGGTGATTAAATCCAACTTAAACTGCTTTATTTACTTTTTCAATTTCCAAAGCCCTCAATCTAATTGAGGGCTTTGGCATGTTGAGTTAAATAATCTTGGTGTTATTTGGGTGCCATTCGAATGGCACCATCCAAACGAATTACTTCACCATTCAGATATGCATTTTCAATAATATGCGCTGCAAGACTTGCAAACTCATCTGGTTTACCCAAACGCGATGGATAAGGCACCATTTGACCCAGCGAATCCTGAATATTTTGTGGCAAAGCTTTGAGCATAGGCGTTTCCATAATACCGGGTGCGATCGTAACCACCCGAATAGCATGACGCCCCAACTCACGTGCAATGGGTAAAGTCATCGCCACAATTGCACCTTTGGAAGCCGCATAAGCAGCCTGACCAATTTGACCATCAAAGGCAGCCACAGAAGCAGTATTAATAATTACACCGCAATCTTCATCTTCAGGCATTACAGTATTATGTGTCATGGCTTCTGCTGCAAACCGCAGCATATTAAAAGTCCCTGTCACATTGATATTCAGCACTTTATTGAACAACCCCAGATCATGAATATCCTCTTTACCCACCACCTTTGCAGATGGGCCAACTCCTGCACAGTTAATTAATCCATGAATTGCACCATGCTGTTGTAATGTTTGTTTAAAAAACTGTGCAACCTCGATTTCATTGGTCACATCTATTGCAACAAACTCTGCTGCTGTACCCAACTTTTCTGCTTGAGCCTGTCCAGCTTCAACATTCATATCAACTAAAGTAACATAAGCACCTCGCGCGACCAAACATTCAGCCGTTGCAGCCCCCAAACCCGAGGCACCGCCTGTAATAATGAAATGTTTTCCTTGTATTTTCATTGCCAATTTCCACGTGATTTAATTTAATCTGACATTAGTTCCAGAGTAAAAGTTCAACTTTTACAGTACAATTTCAAAAAACCTCAAATGTTCTGCTGTTTTTGGACATTTTCATCATTTAAAAATTTTTTAATTCTGAATGTCAGGTCATACATGCAACGGATTGCACAGTCAAATATTTCCCCTTCAAACAAAGGAACCATTTCTATTGCATTGGTCAATGAAGCTTTGAGTGTGGCACATTCGCGCGGTTTTAATATTGAAAAAATAGTACAACCGGCGGGGATTTCAGCCGAGCTTTTAAACTTCCCCAAAGCCAGAATTCCAGTTTCGGCTTATGCACAACTCTGGATTGAGTTGGCTAACCATATGGATGATGAGTTTTTTGGAATGGACTCTCATCCCATGCGACGTGGTAGTTATCAATTATTAGCAAAAATGGTCATGCATGCGGATACAATAGAAAAAGCCTTAACCGATATTTTAAAATTTTTTTCTGTACTTCTGGATGATATCCAAGCAGAGTTTAAAGTTGAACAAAATCTGGCATGTTTGATCATTCATGATCAAACTCACACTAAACGGATGTTCAGTTATGCAACTTTTTTAATGTTGATTCATGGTTTATTGTGTTGGCTAGCGGATCAACGAATTGTGATTGATAAAATTAGTCTGAAATGCGCTAAGCCCGCTTATCCACAAGATTATTATGTTCGTTTTTGTGAAAATATCGAATTTGATGCAGCATCTAATCGCGTGGAATTCAATGCAGATTATTTACAGATTAAAATTAAAAAAGATAAAAAATCGCTTTATGAATTTCTAAAACAGACACCACAGAATTTATTAGTACGTTATAAAAATGAAAATGCACTAAGCCTGATGATTCGTAGACATCTTATCAAACACCATCCCGCGCTTTGGCCAGAACTTAAAGAACTTTCGCAGCAGTTAAACATGTCTGAGGCCACTATTCAACGGCGTTTAAAAGCTGAAAATATTAGTTATCAACAACTTAAAAATGACATCCGCTGTGATATTGCGATTGAGCGTTTAAGTAAAACTGAAGATTGTATTCAGGATATCAGTGATGCCTTAAATTTCCATGATCCAAGTGCGTTTTATCGTGCTTTTAAAAAGTGGACCGGTGTCAATCCAAGTGCTTATCGAACAAGGTCTTCAAAATAAAAGCAATTTATAGTGGTTTATACTTTCCATTGCCCTAGACTAATACGATCATTTCCACCGTAATCTTTTCGGGTTTGAACTTGAGTAAAGCCCCGTTTTTGAAGCAATTGACGAACCATGTCCCCTTGATCATAACCATGTTCAAGCACTAACCATGCATCAATATTCATCCACTTGGGTGCTTGATCAATAATCAGTTCCAGATCCGCTAGACCTTGATGCTCTGCGACCAATGCGCGGCGAGGTTCTGTTCCCAGATTCACCATGTGTTCATCCTGTGCATCGATATAAGGTGGATTAGACACAATCAAATCAAACTTTTGCGCAGGAATGGCTTCAAACCATGTACTACAAATAAATTGAACTTGATTCAACGCATGTCGATGAGCATTCTCCTGAGCGACTTCAAGCGTTGGAAAGTAAATATCGGTTGCTAAAACTTTCCAGTCAGGACGCTCTTTGGCTAGAGATAACGCTATTGCACCTGTCCCCGTGCCTAAATCCACCATCGAAGTTTGAAAAGGTAAATTTAACGATAAAACCGTTTCAATTAAAATTTCAGTATCTGGACGCGGAACTAATGTATCTGGTGTAACCTTTAAATCCAGACTCCAAAACGGTTGCGAACCCGTAATATAAGCCAGTGGCTCACCTTTAGAGAGTCGCATCAGACCATCTAAAAAGGTGTGTTCTTGCTCATGCGTCAAAACTTGCATTTGACGCATTTTTAATTCAAGTGAATTCAGATTGAGGACATATTCAAGCAACCACGTGGCTTCCTGACGCTCATAGCTATCAGACTCACCACGCAGATTTAAGGCTTGCGCAATGTTCATTAGCCGCCATTCTCTTGAGCTAACATCGCCAACTGATCGGCTTGATATTCACGATGTAGACTATCCAAAAGTTCAGTCAAATCACCTTCCATAATTGCATCTAACTTATATAAGGTTAAATTAATACGGTGATCTGTCATACGACCTTGAGGATAATTATAAGTACGAATACGCTCTGAACGATCACCAGATCCAACCAGATCTCGACGCATTTCAGACGTTGCTGTTTCCTGTGCGGCGCGCTTAGCATTTTCCAGACGCGAAACCAACAACGCCATCGCTTTAGCTTTGTTTTTATGCTGAGAGCGTTCTTCCTGACACTCGACCACCACGCCTGTTGGAATATGAGTAATACGCACCGCAGAATCAGTTTTGTTAATGTGCTGACCACCCGCACCCGAGGCACGATAAGTATCAATCCGCAAATCAGCAGGATTAATCTCAACCGTCGTATCCACATCGACTTCAGGCAAAATCGCAACCGTACACGCAGACGTATGTACACGCCCTTGTGACTCCGTTGCTGGAACCCGCTGTACACGATGCGCACCGCTTTCAAACTTTAAGCGACCATAGACACCATCGCCATCCACACGGCAAATGACTTCTTTATAACCGCCATGTTCACCTTCATTTTCAGACAATACTTCAATACGCCAGCCTTGAGATTCGGCATATTTACTATACATACGGAATAAATCGCCTGAGAAAATTGCAGCCTCATCACCGCCAGTTCCCGCACGAACTTCCAAATAAGCAGAATTGGCATCATTGGGATCTTTAGGAATCATCAAAATATTCAGATCAGCTTCGAGTTGCTCAATCAAGGCGCGATTTTCCTTGATTTCCTCTTGAGCCATATCCTTAAAATCAGGATCATTGAGCATGTCTTCGGCAGTCACAATATCTTGCTCAGCCTGACGATACTTGCCCCATACTTCGACCATTTCAGAAAGATCACTATGCTCACGGGATAATTTACGAAAACGTTTATTGTCAGAAATGACTTCCGCATCTGCCAATAATGCCGTTAACTCTTCATAACGATCACAGAGTTGATCCAGTCGTAAACGTAATGATTCTTTCATAAGTGGAAGTATCTCAAAATAAAAATAATCGATCAGCGCAACGCTTGAATGATGAAGTGCTTGCGATCAGGTCAAAGCTAAAAGTGCGCATAGTTTACCGATTATGACTGTTAAAGAACATAGATCAGCTTATATTTGCTTGCTCTTAAGACTATTTCAGTGGAGTGAGTTTTCACTTTTTCTTCACATTAGGCGATAAATCAATCGTTTTTGCCGTTTTAATAGACACTTTTAATAGAAAGCATACAAAACGCAGCTACATTGTAAAAACAACAACGATAATCTCCACAATTAAAGTGAATCGTTTTGTTACATTTGCTGCAACGAAATAGATAAAGTCCTGCTGTTGGGACACGGAGATGTAAGATGAAGGCAAATAACTTATTATTAAGTGGTGTATTGGCAATTTCTTCAATGTTTGCAATCAATGCACATGCAGACAATACCACACGTGTTGCGGCAACTTCTGCATTAGGGAGTGTGGTTGGTACAGCCTTAGGTAATCAAATGGGCGGTAATACTGGTGCCATGATTGGTTCTGCAATTGGTGGTGCGGGTGGTGCGGCCGTTGCAAGCAATAAACGTAATCGTACTTCATCTGCAATTGGTGGTGGTTTAGGTGGTGTGGGTGGCTATACCGTTGGTAAAAATATGGGTGGCACAACGGGTGGATATATTGGTTCAGCCCTAGGCGCCGCAGGTGGTTCAGCTTTAGGAAATAAAATCTCTAAAGACAGAGCTGAAGAAAAACGCTATAACAACTCACGTAGTTGGAACAGACATCACCGCCACTATCGTCACCGTTAATACGTTGTATGATTCAAATAGTCGAGCACCCTTCTGGGTGCTTTTTTATGGTCATTATTGTTAAGTTACAAATCACTGCATAAATCGAAAAAAAACGATATACATAATTTTAGATAAATCGTAAAATAACGATATATAGTTCTGAGAATTTTTTATGGCTTCTTTAAAAGAAACACGGTTTTCAATTCTTGAGCTTGCGCCTATCCGTAATGATAAAACAGTTCAATTTTCGTTGCATCATGCTTTGGAGTTGGCTCAGCATGCAGAAAAACTAGGATATGAACGTTTATGGCTGGCCGAACACCATAATATGGATGGTATTGCCAGTTCAGCGACCGCTGTATTACTGGGTCATATTGCTGCAAATACACAGTCGATACGTTTAGGCTCTGGTGGAGTGATGTTACCTAATCATGCGCCATTGGTGGTTGCAGAACAGTTTGGTACATTAGCAACGCTTTATCCCAATCGTATTGAATTAGGTTTAGGCCGCGCACCAGGCACAGATCAATTGACCATGCGAGCCTTACGTCGTGGTCGTCAGGAAACTGAAGATCAATTTCCTCAAGATGTTCTCGAAATTTTGCAATATTTCAAAGACCCTGAACCCAATCAAAAAATCGTAGCAACCCCAGGACACGGAACACATGTTCCCGTCTGGTTGTTGGGCTCCAGTTTATTTAGTGCACAACTCGCGGCTCGTTTAGGTCTTCCCTATTCGTTTGCATCACATTTTGCACCGCGTATGCTGTCACAGGCTGTCCAGTTGTATCGAGAAAACTTTCAACCATCTGAATATCTAGAACAACCGTATGTTTCCATGGGCGTTCCAACTGTAGTAGCTAAAACAGATGCCGAAGCACAACATTTAGCCACCAGTGCTTATCAACGTGTACTGGGTTTAATGCGTGGACAAAGTTTAAAACTCAAACCACCTGTGGAGTCTATGGATCATATCTGGACACCTGCCGAGCGCATATCCGTCAATAACTTTTATGCATTGGGTCAAATTGGTTCACCTGAAACGGTGAAAGCTGGTCTGCAAGACTTGTTAGAACATGTAGATGTTGATGAGTTCATTTTCACTTGTGATATTTATGACACTGAAAAGCGACTCGAAAACTTTAGTTTATTGATGGATATCAAAAACAGCTAAAATTGTTTAACTAAAAAAGGGAAATTAATGATTTTTCATTGATTTCCCTTCTCCTTACAACCACAGATCAGAAATACTGAAGGATTTAGATCTATTGTTTGTAAACTTTTTAACCAATACGGCGTTTCAAGCCTGTCTTTTGTAAAATACGTGTTGAAATTTCTTCAATCGACATTTCCGTGACATTTAAATATGGAATTCCTTCTGAAATATAAATTCCTTCAATGGCACGCAACTCCATCTGACATTGGCTAAAACTGGCATAGCGACTATTGGCTTTACGTTCATTACGAATTGCGACCAAACGTTCCGCATCAATCATCAAACCAAATAACTTATTTTTATGTTCTTTCAATACTTTTGGTAAGCGATTGTCATCTAGATCTTCTTCGGTCAGTGGATAATTTGCAACACGAATTCCAAATTGTAATGACAGATAAATCGACGTTGGTGTTTTACCCGAACGGGATACCCCAATCAAGATAATATCGGCTTTATCATAGTGACGTGTACGAGCACCATCATCATTGTCCAAAGCAAAATGAACTGCATCAATACGAGCTTTATAATATTCAGAATCCGTCACGGCATGAGTCTGTCCGACCAAAGTTGTTGGCGGTGTGCCAAGCTCTTGTTCTAACTTGCTAATTAAACCCTCAAACACATCGAGATTCACCGCTTTGGCAGTGTTAATGATTTCACGCACATTCGGATCGACCAACGTATCGAACACCAATGGCAAAGTCTGGTCTTTAGACTGGCAACTATTAATTTCAGCAACCACATTCATTGCCGCTTCTTCTGAGGTGATATACGGAATAATATGAATATCAAAATCCACGTTGGGAAATTGCGCTAATAAAGAATGTCCGAGGGTTTCAGCCGTAATCGCGGTTCCATCTGAAATAAAAAACACACTCCGCTTAATTTGTTTACTATCTGACATGAAAAATCTCCTCAAACATTTGTCTTAGTGCTATATAATCTTTATAGTAAGCTGATCTTACATGACTGTCGCTTAGAGTAAATCAAAATCCTAAGCACATTAATATCTTTTCTTCATGCCAAGATAGTAATTAATACTGGAAAAGTGGAGTGAAAACTTTGGAAGCGCGCGTAATCGGTCTGGAAAAATTAGGGAAACACGACGTCGAACTCGTGGGTGGGAAAAACTCATCTCTAGGTGAAATGATCAGCCATTTATCCAATGCTGGTGTGTCTGTACCGGGTGGCTTTGCCACAACTGCTGCTGCTTATCGTGAGTTCCTTGAACAAAGCGGTCTAAACGCAAAAATTCAAGCAGAACTCGATCAATTGAATGTTGACGATGTCAACGCTCTTGCCGAAACTGGCGCAAAAATTCGTCAATGGATTGTAGATACTCCTCTCATTCCAGCATTAGAAAAAGAAGTTCGTGACGCTTTTAATGCACTTTCAAACGGCAACCCTGATATCGCGGTTGCCGTTCGTTCATCTGCGACCGCTGAAGATTTACCAGACGCTTCTTTTGCTGGTCAGCAAGAAACTTTTCTGAATATTCGTGGCATCGATAATATTTTGATTGCCATCAAAGAAGTATTTGCATCTTTGTATAACGACCGTGCAATTGCATACCGTGTGCATCAAGGCTTTGCTCATGACATCGTAGCTTTGTCTGCTGGCATACAACGCATGGTACGTTCAGAAACAGGTGCTGCGGGTGTAATGTTTACATTGGATACCGAATCTGGTTTCCGAGATGTCGTATTTATTACAGCATCTTATGGTTTGGGTGAAATGGTCGTTCAAGGTGCTGTTAACCCTGACGAATTTTATTTATCAAAACCGCTGCTTAAAAATGGTAGACACTCTGTATTACGTCGCAACCTCGGCTCTAAACACCAGAAAATGATTTATGGCGAAGAAGGTTCAGCGGGTAAATCAGTGGTGGTGGTTGATGTTGAAAAACAGGATCGTCAACAATTTGCTTTAAATGACCATGAACTTCAAGAGCTTGCTAAACAAGCCATGATCATTGAAGACCATTACAGTGCGCCAATGGACATCGAATGGGCCAAAGATGGTGATGATGGTCAAATTTACATTGTTCAGGCGCGTCCTGAAACTGTAAAAAGCCGTCAAAACGTAGGCACAATGGAGCGCTACTTACTTAAACAGCGTGGCACTGTGTTATGTGAAGGTCGCTCAATCGGTCAACGTATTGGTTCTGGTAAAGTACGCGTTGTTTCATCGATTAAAGAAATGGACAAAGTTCAACCAGGCGACGTGCTAGTTTCAGACATGACTGATCCAGACTGGGAACCAGTAATGAAACGTGCCGCTGCTATCGTGACTAACCGCGGTGGTCGTACTTGTCATGCTGCTATTATTGCACGTGAACTGGGTGTTCCTGCGATTGTGGGTACAGGCAATGCCACAGAAGTCCTAACCGATGGTCAGGAAGTTACTGTTTCATGTGCTGAAGGTGATACAGGCTTTATTTATGAAGGCGCGCTGGATTTTGAAATTCAACGCAACTCGATTGAATCTATGCCAAAACTTCCGTTCAAAATTATGATGAACGTCGGTAACCCTGATCGTGCATTTGACTTTGCTCAAATTCCAAACGGTGGTATTGGTCTGGCTCGTCTTGAGTTCATTATTAACCGTATGATCGGCGTGCATCCTAAAGCCTTACTGAATATTGAAAGCTTGCCACGTGAAACACGTGCAGCAGTCATGGCACGTACGGCAGGTTATTCTTCTCCAGTTGAATTCTATGTAGAAAAACTGGTTGAAGGTATTGCAACACTTGCGGCTGCCTTTGCTGAAAAACCAGTCATTGTTCGTATGTCCGATTTTAAGTCCAATGAATATGCTAACCTCATTGGCGGTAAACTCTACGAACCAGAAGAAGAAAACCCAATGTTGGGTTTCCGTGGTGCAAGCCGTTATGTATCTGACAACTTCCGCGATTGCTTTGAACTTGAATGCCGTGCCTTGAAAAAAGCACGTGATGAAATGGGTTTGACCAATATTCAAATCATGATTCCATTTGTGCGTACAGTTTCTGAAGCAAAACGCGTCATTGAACTTTTAGCTCAAAATGGCTTGAAGCGTGGTGAGAATGGTTTAAAAATCATCATGATGTGTGAATTACCAACCAATGCATTATTGGCTGAACAATTCCTTGAACATTTTGATGGTTTCTCAATTGGTTCTAACGACTTAACTCAATTAACGCTCGGTTTAGACCGCGACTCTGGTATTGTTTCTCATCTATTTGATGAACGTGATCCAGCCGTTAAAGCCCTGCTTTCAATGGCCATTCATGCTTGTCGTAAAGCTGGGAAATATGTAGGTATTTGTGGTCAAGGTCCATCTGATCATCCAGATCTTGCTAAATGGCTGATGGAGCAAGGCATTGAAACTGTTTCACTCAATCCTGACTCGGTACTTGAAACTTGGTTCTTCCTAGCGGAAGATAAAGACAAGCAAGCCTAACTTAATCTTATCAAAAAGACCCTCGCGCGGGGTCTTTTTCATCTTTAAGCTGTTGAGATTTAAAACTTATGCAAATTTACTTGGCAAGAAATAACCAACAGGCTGGTCCTTATACATTAGAACAACTGAACCAGATGCTCGCTAGCCAACAAGTGCTATTGACTGACTTAGCATGGCATGAAGGTATGACGAAATGGAGAGCCTTAGGTGAACTCACTCAAGGTAAACTTGTCTACCAGCCTGTAAACTCGACAACAAATTCTACTTTTGATGCCCCAGCCCATAGTCAAAATGATGTCATCCGTGACATTAAAGTCAATCAGACAGCCAAAGCAACGGCTGCTCCTGTGAGCAAGCGTATTTCGGCCAAGCTTATCGATTTAGCTTTGCTGATTTTGCCGCAAATTATTGTCACAATGCTCTTTTTACCGCATGATCTACTCCAACAAACCACTAGTTTTGATGTTGAACAGCAAATTAAAATTGCTGAAGCCATGCGCGACAACATGCCTACATGGGTTCCAGTCGCATTACTCATCTACACACTTGGCTTGTTATTTTTACAAAATTATTTTATTGCTCGTTCTGGTCAATCTATTGGTAAAAAATTATTCCATTTGCAAATTGTTGATGCATCGACCAATCAGCTTCCTGGTCAATTTCGCGGTTTTTTTGTACGCTCATTTTTGTTTATTATCATTTCACAGTTGATGAGCCTTTTACCGCTATTGGTGATTGTTTTTATTGCAGATATTGTTTTATTTTTCTCAAAAGGAAACAATAGCTTGCATGATAGACTAGCAAAAACCAAAGTCATCAATCTTAAAAAATAATTAAGGGAGTGATCATTCACTCCTTTTTTATGATAAATCTATGAAAAAAATTGACTTTTAAGCCATATTCAAAAGATAAAACAGGCTACCAAATAAGGTGTCATAACAAATATTTAACGTCACTTTCAAGTAGCTTAGTTTAACGATATCAGGCATAATGCCCTACAACATAGCTGTGTCACATGATTGAGAAATATATTCCTTAACAGGATTTATTCTTCTCCATCATGCGACACTTTTATCGCTATCCCAAATTTACTTAGGGAATGGGACTCTTCACCGAGGTTGTAAAATGAGACAAACGATTTTAGCTGTATTGTCTTTATCGGCGGTTTCCGCACTTTTAACAGGGTGTGGTGGTGATTTAGTACTTCTAAACTCTAAAGGTCCAGTTGCAGAAGGTCAAAGTAACCTGATGATGACTGCGATCTACTTAATGCTATTGGTTGTAATTCCTTCAATCATTATGGCGTTATGGTTTGGTTGGAAATATCGCGCGTCAAATAAAGATGCAGACTATAAACCTACATGGGCACACTCAACTGCAATTGAAATTGTAGTTTGGGGTATTCCTGTCATTATTATTGGTATTTTAGCTTGGTTAACTTGGTGGGGTTCCCACAAGTACGACCCATACCGTCCGCTAGATTCAGATAAAGCACCATTAACTATTCAGGTTATTGCTGAACAGTTTAAGTGGATTTTTATTTATCCTGAACAAAATATCGCGACAGTAAATGAAGTACGTTTCCCAGAGAAAACACCATTAAGCTTTAAAATTACATCTAACTTTACAATGAACTCATTCTTCATTCCTGCGTTAGGTGGCCAAATTTATGCTATGGCGGGCATGCAAACCCACCTTCATTTATTAGCGAATGAAACTGGCGAATATCGTGGTTTCTCGTCTAACTACTCAGGCTATGGCTTCTCACAAATGCGCTTCAAAGCTCATAGTGTGACTGAAACTGAATTTGCACAATGGGTAGAAGCGATTAAAGCGGGTAAAGGCACGAGCATTAATGCTGAAGCGATCCAAAAAGGTACGCTTGATCAAGCTGAGCTTGCGACACTGAAAGATGGGGATCGTTCTAAACATCAGATCGAAGCGCTGGTACATCGCGCTGAAGCTGCTGGTGATACAGAAGCCTTAGCTAAAGCTGAAGCAATGAAGCCATTCCCAACTAAGCCACATCCTGTGACTTACTATTCTTCAGTTGAACCAAACTTGTTTGAAACTGTCATTAACAGATATATGAGCAACTACCACGGTGCGGACCATTCAGCAACTGCTGAACATGGTTCGCAAGCTCATGATGCTAATGCACATGCAACTGCTTCTGTAGAGGAATAAGCCATGTTGTTATTAGGTAAACTCGGATGGGACTCTATCCCTAAAGAGCCAATTGTACTAGTGACAATGGTCTTGATGGCTATTGGTGCAATTGCTGTTCTAGCTGGTATCACTTATTTCAAAAAATGGGGATATCTCTGGAAAGAATGGTTTACATCTGTAGACCATAAAAAAATTGGTATTATGTATATCATTGTATCTGTGGTCATGCTATTGCGTGGTTTTGCTGATGCAATCATGATGCGTCTTCAACTGTTCCTTGCTAAAGGTGGCGGTGAAGGTTACTTACATCCAGACCATTACGACCAGATCTTTACCGCGCATGGCGTGATCATGATCTTTTTCGTAGCAATGGGTCTTGTTGTAGGTATGATGAACATTTCTGTACCTCTACAAATTGGTGCACGTGATGTCGCATTCCCATTACTTAACTCTTTAAGTTTCTGGTTGTTTGCTGGTGCCGCAGGTCTAATGATGGCTTCCCTTGTACTGGGTGAGTTTGCTGCGACAGGTTGGATGGCTTATCCTCCTCTTTCTGGGATTCAGTATTCTCCTGGTGTCGGTGTCGACTATTATATCTGGGCACTTCAAGTTTCTGGTCTTGGTACACTTTTGTCAGGTGTTAACTTCTTTGTTACCATCATCAAAATGCGTGCGCCTGGCATGAAATTGATGGACATGCCTATTTTTACGTGGACATCATTGTGTACAGCAGTTCTGATTATTGCGTCATTCCCTGTACTTACAGCAACAATTGCAATGCTTACCCTTGATCGTTATTTCGGTTTCCATTTCTTCACAAACGAGCTTGGCGGTAGCCCAATGCTATATGTGAACTTGATTTGGACTTGGGGTCACCCAGAAGTATATATCTTGGTATTACCAGCATTTGGCTTGTATTCAGAGATCGTTGCGACTTTCTCACGCAAAGCATTGTTTGGTTATAAATCAATGGTATATGCAACAATTGCAATTACAGTATTAGCGTTTGTTGTATGGCTTCACCACTTCTTTACAATGGGTGCTGGTGCAAACGTCAATGCATTCTTCGGTATCATGACCATGATTATTGCAATCCCTACAGGGGTTAAGATTTTCTCTTGGTTGTTTACCATGTATAAAGGTCGTATCACTTTCGAAACTCCAATGCTTTGGACACTTGGTTTCCTTGTGACTTTTGGTATCGGTGGTTTGACTGGTGTATTGATGGCAGTTCCTCCTGCTGACTTCCTTGTACACAACTCACTGTTCCTTATTGCCCACTTCCATAACGTAATTATCGGTGGTGTGGTATTTGGTATGTTCGCAGGTATTATTTTCTACTGGCCAAAAATGTTTGGCTGGAAGTTAAATGAAGCTTGGGGCAAAGCTGCATTCTGGTTCTGGTTCTTTGGTTTCTATTTTGCTTTCATGCCACTTTATATCCTTGGTTTCATGGGTATGACTCGTCGTTTGAATACTTATGACAACCCTGAATGGGATCCATACCTAGCGATTGCATTATTTGGTGCTGTGTTGGTTGCGATTGGTATTGCGTGTTTCTTGATGCAAATTATTGTAGGTTTCCTACAACGTCATCAAAACATGGATTACACAGGCGATCCATGGGACAGTCGTACTCTTGAATGGTCGACTTCATCTCCTGCTCCATTTTATAACTTTGCACAAGTTCCTGAAGCAAATGGTGTAGACCGTTTCTGGACTGACAAAGAAAATGGTGTTGCGTATGCACGTCCTGCCAAATATGAAGACATTCATATGCCAACTGATCGTGCAGCTGGTTTCATCATTGCAATGTTTATTACATTGATGGGCTTCGCATTAATCTGGCACATCTGGTGGCTAGTTGCAGCATCTTTCATTGCGGCTATTATCAGCTTTATTCGTAGCTCATTCACTAAAGAAGTGGATTACTATGTACCAGCTGCTGAAGTTGAGCGCATTGAAAATGAACGCTATGCATTACTTGAAAAACACTTGAAGAAGGACTAAGGATATGGCTGAAGTACTTCATCACGACAACCATGGCCATGACGGGCATCATGAACATGATGATACCGACTTAACGGTCTTTGGTTTCTGGACATACTTGATGAGTGACTTGATTTTATTCGGTACACTCTTCATCGCGTTCGCTGTTTTGAGCAGCCATGTTCCACCAGGTACACCAAGTGCACATGAGCTATTTGGTGAGTCTTTAGGTTTTGTTTTAACTGAAACCTTTGCTCTCTTGATCTCATCTGTCACTTTCGGTTTTGCAGTTCTGGCTTCGTACAAAAAGAACGTTAACCAAGTGATTATGTGGTTACTTATCACCTTTATCTTTGGCGCATCGTTCATTGGCATGGAACTTTATGAATTTCATCATTTAGTTCACGAAGGACATGGTCCAAGCACAAGTGCTTTCCTATCAGCATTCTTTACACTGGTTGGTACGCACGGTATTCACGTGACTTCTGGTTTGGTCTGGATGATTGTATTAATGTATCAGATCAAAACCAAAGGTCTGACATTACCAAATACACGTCGTCTTGCTTGCCTAAGTTTGTTCTGGCACTTCCTTGACATCGTATGGATCTGTGTATTCAGCGTCGTTTACTTGATGGGAGTTCTCTAATGAGTAGTCACGATCATAATGCTGCTGGTGCATCTCACGGTAACGTTAAACAGTACACTGTCGGGTTTATTTTATCTGTTCTGCTCACCATCATCCCATTTGGGATGGTGATGGCAGGTGGATTTTCCCGCGGTCTATTAATGACCGTTATCGGAATTACAGCAGTTGCTCAGGTACTTGTACAACTTGTGTTTTTCTTACACATGAATACATCTTCTGAACAACGCTGGAATTTGATTGCATTCATTTATACCATTCTATGTATTGCCGTTCTTTTGATCGGTTCTGTATGGATCATGAACTATCTACACTTCAATATGATGCTCTAAACTGTTTGTCATGTTGAAAAAATATTTATTCCTGACTAAACCAGGAATTCTGTTTGGTAATTTCATTACCACCTTGGGCGGCTTTTTCTTAGCCGCCCAAGGACTTGTAGATTTCCTCTTACTCATCCTCACCCTCTTAGGTACAACGCTTGTTGTAGCCTCAGGTTGTGTCATCAATAATGTAATTGATCAAGACATTGACCACAAAATGCAACGAACTCAAAATCGTGCCTTAGTTAAAAAAACGATTTCTCCATCCGTTGCACTTGTCTATGCCAGTGTGCTTGGAGTAATTGGTTTTAGCATTTTATGGTTCGGGGTGAATCCTTATTCATTCTTATTTGCTGTAATTGGTTTTGTTGTCTATGTGGGCTTTTATAGCCTCTGGTCTAAACGTACCACGATTCATCAAACCGTGATTGGTAGTATTTCTGGAGCGAGCCCTCCTGTCATTGGTTATGTTGCCGTCACCAATGAATTTGATGTAGCGGCTTTACTGATCTTCTTAGCTTATGGTCTTTGGCAGATGCCCCACTCTTGGGCAATTGCGATTTACCGCTTTGATGATTACAAAAATGCAGGTATCCCAATTTTACCAGTAGCGCGCTCTATTTTTAGAACCAAAGTTGAATGTGTCATTTACATTGTACTTTTTGCGGCAGTTCTCAATGGGCTTTACTGTTTTGGTTATACCAATGTCTTTTTTCTCATCACGTTTAATGCATTAACTGCATATTGGCTTTATTTATCACTCATTGGTTTTAAAGCTGAAAATGATCAGATTTGGGCAAAACGCTTTTTCCTGTATTCGGTAATCTTAATTACCTTACTCAGTGTAAGTTTTAGCTTTACTTACCATTCACCTGCGCCACATCTTCCTCTCTTTTAATAGAGAGGAAGATTTCTATTTATCCTGATTTGCACTGAAAACCATTTGTTTTTATTTGCACTTTTCTATATAATTCACCCTTCGCAATTTATGCGGCTTAACTTGAATTCATTATTCCAGTTATGACTCCTTGCTTCTAATTTTTATGTTAGGGGCTGTCCAAACCGTAAGGAGCTGACAATGCGTCATTACGAAATCGTACTTTTGGTACATCCAGACCAAAGCGATCAAGTAGTAGGTATGGTTGAACGCTATATCTCTCAGATCAAAGAAGCTGATGGTCAAATTCACCGTTTAGAAGATTGGGGCCGTCGTCAATTGGCTTACCCAATTAACAAAATTCACAAAGCACACTACATTCTTATGAATGTTGAATGTGGTCAAACGACTCTTGATGAATTAGAAGAATTGTTCCGTTATAACGACGCAATCATTCGTAACATCATCATTCGTCGTGAACACGCAATCACTGAAGAATCGTTACTTGCTAAAAGTGCTGAAGAAAAACGTGCGCGTAAAGCTCAACGTGAAGAAGCACAGCAATCACACGAATCTGCTGAAGAAGCTTAAGGAGAACATCAATGGCACGTTTTTACCGTCGTCGCAAGTTCTGCCGCTTTACAGCTGAGAATGTTGTGTACATCGACTACAAAGATATCGACACTTTAAAACAGTACATCACTGAAAACGGCAAGATTGTTCCTAGCCGTATCACTGGTACTAAAGCTCGTTATCAACGTCAATTAGCGCTTGCGATTAAACAAGCTCGTTACTTGGCTTTGATTCCGTACACTGACAACCATAAGTGAGGTGAGCTGTGGACGTTATCTTATTACAACGCATTAAGAACCTAGGTAAACTTGGTGACAAAGTATCAGTTAAAGCTGGTTTTGGCCGTAACTACTTGATCCCTCAGGGTAAAGCTGTTGCTGCTACTGAAGCAAACACTGCTGCTTTCGAAGCTCGTCGCGCTGAACTTGAGAAGCAAGAAGCTGAAGTATTAGCTGCTGCTCAATCACGTGCTGATCAATTGAACGAAGTGAATATCGTCATTACTGCGAAAGCGGGTGATGAAGGTAAACTATTTGGTTCTATCGGTACTCGTGACATCGCTGACGCATTAACGAATGCTGGTCTTACTGTAGACCGTGCAGAAGTTCGTTTACCGAATGGTGCGCTTCGTCACACTGGTGAATTCAACATCGCAATCCAATTGCATCATGATGTTGTTGCAGAAGTTCTCGTTACTATCGTATCTGAGTAATTTTTGTAAGAAAAAGGAGCATGCCTTCGCATGCTCTTTTTTTATTGTTCATTAATTTCTAAATAAATCTGATTTTATCTAAACTTGAAAAGCATAATAATAACAACTGCTCAAGCAATACTCTAAAATTAAAGCCTACTTTGAAAGTATTCAGTAATGCATTGTAAAGCACAGAAAATTATTCATATCTGAGCACAGAGTTTGTAGAGACTGAGAAGTTGCATCGATATCCTCTGATTTTAATCGATATCCTCTGATTTTAAACGATGAAATGCCCAATGAAATTCATCAGGCATTTTTGTTTGAACCACTAAAAATAAAATATCAGCCTAAAGTTCACACAATAATATTGCAATCATCCATTTTAATATGCACCACCAACCCAGTTAGTTTTAACGCGATAAATAACGCGTTAGATCTTCAACACCTTTTAAAGTCATAGGATACATATGATCTTCAAAGATTTGCTTAATTAAGCTGATAGTTTGCGTGTAATGCCAATAATTTTCTTCTTCTGGATTTAGCCATGCAATCTTATCAAAATGCTGGCGCAAACGACGCAACCAAACCTCGCCTGCTTCATCATTCATATATTCAACTGAACCACCTGCCGAACGTAGTTCATAAGGTGCCATACTCGCATCACCAACCACAATCACACGGTAATCGCGTCCATATTTATGAAATAGATCCCATGTTTCCAAACGGCTTGCTTGTCGACGATGATTATCTTTCCAAACATAATCGTACAGGCAGTTATGAAAATAGAAGTATTCCAGTGTTTTAAATTCAGTTTTGGCAGCACTAAAAAGTTTTTCACATTGTGCGATATAAGAGTCCATCGAGCCGCCAACATCGAAAAGCATCAGCACTTTAACACGGTTACGTCTTTCAGGAACTAATTGTACATCCAATATGCCCTGCTTTGCAGTTTCACGGATTGTACCATCAACATCAAGTTCTTCCGCTGCACCTTGACGTGCAAATTTGCGTAAACGGCGTAAAGCCAGTTGCATCTGACGTGTTCCCAAAATCTGTTCATCGTCCAGATTTTGATATTTCCGTTGTTCCCAGACTTTAACTGCTGAACGTTTTCGGCCAGGTCCACCAATCCGCACGCCTTCAGGATGATCCCCAAACGCACCAAAAGGCGATGTACCACCTGTACCGATCATTCGATTGCCACCCTGATGTTTTTTATGCTGTTCACGTAAACGTTCTTCCAGCATTTTCATCAGTTCTTCCAAAGAACCTGCTTTTTGTAGCGCAGCTCTTTGTTCAGGAGTTAAATGTTTCTCCAGTAGCTCCAAATCCAGCCATTCTTTGGGGATCTTTTGGACTTGCTTCAGTAATTCATCCAGATCGAAGGTTTCTATCCCGTCAAAATAATCCTTAATCGCACGATCGAATTTATCAAAGAAACGCTCATCTTTGACCAAAATGGTTTTAGCAAGTTGATAAAATTCATTCTGATCTGCAAAGACCAGTCCTTCAGCGACAGCCTGATTTAAATCAATGAGTTCACGCGTCGTGACAGGAACGCCATATTTTCTGAGGGTATAAAACAGCCGCACAAACATAAGCGACCACCCTTAACGACGTGACATAAATGCGAGTCGTTCTAACAGTTGCACATCTTGTTCGTTTTTAATCAATGCACCATACAGCGGCGGAATGGCTTTAGATTTGTCGTGATTACGCAGCACATCTTCTGGCATATCATCGGCCATCAGCAAACTTAACCAATCAATCAATTCAGATGTCGATGGTGGTTTTTTTAAATTTGGTACCTGACGTAATTTAAAGAAAATTTGTAATGCTTCACTCACCAGTGTCGTTGAAATTTTTGGAAAATGTACCGCAATAATTTCACGCATGGTCGCTTCATCAGGAAACTCAATATAATGAAAGAAACAACGACGCAAAAAAGCATCTGGCAATTCTTTTTCATTATTTGAAGTAATGATCACAATCGGGCGCTGAATAGCGGTAATCGTTTCCCCTGTTTCATAAACATAAAACGACATTTTATCCAGTTCATGTAACAAGTCATTTGGAAACTCGATATCTGCTTTATCAATTTCATCAATCAATAAAACACAGCGCTCTTCACTGGTAAACGCCTCCCACAATTTCCCAGGTTTAATATAGTTTTTAATATCATAAACCCGATCATCACCTAACTGGCTATCACGTAAACGCGATACAGCATCGTATTCATATAAACCCTGTTGCGCTTTGGTCGTGGACTTAATGTGCCATGTAATCAGTTTTAAACCCAAACTTTCAGCGACTTGTTCTGCAAGTAATGTTTTACCTGTACCCGGCTCACCTTTGACCAATAATGGTTTTTGTAGCGCACGTGCAGCTTTAACAGCAAGTTTTAAGCTATCCGTTGCGATGTACTGATCTGTACCCGAGAAATGTTGTGAATCAACAGCCATCTTATAACCTTTATTTTTTTACTTAAATGGACGCGCGACTTTCATCAGAAGCCACTTTGTTCATGCGATATTTCGACCACAAATAGCCCACAATTAACCCCACCCCAATGACCAAAAGAATAAGCGATACATTCGCCCATATCAGTGTTTGCTCTTTGGTTAAAACACCAAATAACACCCCAAAAATAGCAGGTGCGATTTCTGCATTTGCACCATCAGAAACAGTCGGTGTCGCTAAAATTGCAAAAAGAACGATCCAACTAATTCCACCCAAGAGATGAGGAAGTCGTTTTGCCACACCATACCAACACCATAAGACAATAATGGTTCCCACGACATAGACTGTCACAGCAATACTATCTTCTGGAACTGAATCAAGTGAGGACAACAGGCCGTTCCATATTGCACTGAGTTGATCAAGCACCTCTTAACCCCTCTGGTTCATCGGTTGGATTGATAAATCCTTCTGGTGGCATTTGAATAAAAAAGCCAGTGGTTTGTAGTGAATCCATCACATGTAACACGTTGACACGCGCCAGTTTTCGTGACTGAGAAAGTTCAAGATGCATGACAAATGTTGGTCGACCAAAAGCCTGACGGATCGTTTCAGGAACATTTTCTAAAGGATCTTTTCCTTCGACATCATCATTTGGATAGTCTGGACGAGCAATATAAATGTACATTTCATCTTTTTTGCTCGATCTATAAATATCACAGTGCATATTTTACTTAACTCTCATCACTTGCTAAAAAGCATACATCAAAAATTCGGTGGCGACATTAGCGAATCGTAACCCAACAGTCGTCCTGAAAGATCATTTGGCTCTCAAGACTTATCGCGCTACCTGCATTTGGTTCATTAAAAAATCTTCATCTTCACGCAGAATCTGGATCAGGGGCTGGGTTAATCGTTCATAACGCCAGCCGAGTAAATATTCTGGTAAATCTTGCTCATCCCCATGAAAAACAACGTGTTGATACAGTGCATTCATCCATTTTTTACGCAGTAGAACTTCTTTGGGAATTTCGGTCGTATCCACCACGTTTTGAATCAATTGTTGCATTTTCATGCTGACATTTTCTGAGCATTGTTTAATGGGTCGTGCCAAACGTAATGGCCATTCATTTTCTAGTGGCAGAAATTTAAGCAAATCCAGAATCGTTTTGCCATGTTCCCGAATAATATTTGGGCGAATATCTTTAATATGGGATAATTGGAAATTATTTTTTGGATTTTTCTCTACCAAATCAATCATGCTTGAATTTTTTAAAATAAAACTACGCGGCTGATTCAAGGCTTTAATCAGTTGTTCACGCCAGACACTAAGCTGCTGTAATTGCATCAATTGTTTACGTGAGTGACGATAATTTCCAATATCAGTATAAAGTAGATGAACAGGCGTTTCTCTGGCAATTTCTTTGGTTAGACTTTGACAATCTTCGAGTACAAAATCATATTTATTTTTTTGTTGTAATTGCGCTTTAAGCTGATCTGAAAGCTGAAACAAATAAATGACATCATTGGCTGCATAATTGAGTTGTTCAGTCGTTAAAGGCCGTGCCAACCAGTCTGAACGAGTCTGATCTTTGTCAATTTCAATATCTAAAATTAATTTCAGGGCATTTTGATAGCTGACCTGTAAACCATGCCCTAAAAATGACAAAGCAACTTGTGTATCAAATACATTTTCCAACACATCTTGCTGAGCATAATGATAAATCAGATCAATATCTTCACCACAAGCATGGAAAATATTTTGCTTGGCAAGATAGAGTTTATTCCAAAAAGGCGTTAAATCCAGAGCAGCACCATCGAGTAAATAGATTTGCTCATTCACATTAATCTGGAATACACCCAACTTTGGCCAAAGCGTATCAACTTTAATAAATTCGGTGTCCAAAGCATACTCTGGATATTGATCCATTTGCTGAAGAACGTGAGCAAAATCATCTTGCTGCTGAATAAAATGAAACATGTTTTCTCGATTTAACAACTAGCGCAGTTAACTGCGTCTGTATATATAACACTACAATTTGAGAATATTCTAGCCAAAACGTTATTAATGCTTTATTTTTTGAACGAAATTATCATTATATTTTTTAATTAACTTTTTAAGCCCTTTCTCTCTCAAATAAATTTCAGTTTTGTATCGCTTTACAACATGAAGAATCAATCCAGAGTCTGGTTTAATTTGAACTTAAAAGCTAAAAGTATGAAACAAGAATGCCTCATTTCATACGCATACGATTATGAACGGCCTGACTTAAAGTATGGCTATCGACATATTCAAGTTCACCACCTTGCGGTACGCCTTGAGCAATACGCGTCATATTCAGTGGTAAGTGCTTGGTAGCTTCTACCAGATAATGCGCGGTTGCCTGACCTTCTACAGTCGCATTGGTCGCCAAAATCACTTCTTCAATCTGCCCTTCACTTAGACGCTGAATCAGATAAGGAATGCCGATTTCTTCGGGACCAATGCCATCAAGTGGAGATAAATGCCCACCCAATACATGGTATTTCCCACGGAAACTACCGCTTTGCTCAATCGCCATGACATCGGCTGGAGATTCAACCACACACAACAATTGTTGATCACGATCATTGGAAAGACAAATATCACAAATTTCATTTTCAGTCAGAGAATGACATATTTTACATTCATGAATATGCGAAGAGGCTTCATGTAAAGCGTGTGCCAAACCAAAAGCACCTTCACGATTTTTCATCAGTAAATGTAATGCCATACGTTGAGCCGATTTCGGCCCAACGCTGGGTAAAACTCGTAATGCTTGAACAAGTTGTTCAAATCGATCACTAAACACAGATATTCCTCTGATAAAATCGGCTTAGAACATACCTGCTAAGCCAGGAGGTAAACCCATGCCTGAGTTTGCACTTTTCATTTTTTCATCCGCAACCAATTCTGCCTGACGAACGGCATCATTTACTGCGGCAGCAATTAAGTCTTCAATCATATCTGGTTCGTCTTGAAGTAAATCAGGACTGATTTCAACACGTTTAACCACAAAGCGACCCGTCATGGTTACTTTGACCAAACCGCCGCCTGCTTCTGCTTTAACCTCAGTATTAGCCAACTCTTCTTTTGCCTTTTTGGCATTGGCTTCCATATCTTTTTGCATGCGTTGTGCTTGCTGCATGAGCATATTAATGTTCATAAATTTTTCTCCAAAAGATTTAAAACTAATAAGTTCAAATTAAAGCTAAACCACGTTCAATATCGCGAATAATATCTGAAATATTTTCAATTCCTACAGAAACTCGAATTAAGCCTTCCTGTATGCCTGCTGCCTGCTTTGCTTCAGGTGACAATTTACCATGAGTCGTCGTGGCAGGATGGGTAATTGTTGATTTTACATCGCCAAGATTACCTGTAATCGAGATAAACTGAGTATTATCGATGACTTTCCACGCGCCTTCACGACCGCTTTTTACTACGAAAGAGACAATACCACCAAAGCCATTTTGTTGTTTGGCTGCACGCTCATGACCAATATGTTCAGGCAAACCCGCATAATACACTTTTTCAACTTTGTCGTGCTGATTAAGCCATTCAGCAAGCTGTTGCGCATTTTCACAGTGTGCTTTCATTCTTAAACGTAAAGTTTCCAGACCTTTTAAGAACACCCAAGCATTAAATGGACTCATCGATGGGCCCAGTGTACGCACCACACCAAATACTTCTTCGAGTAACTTATGGTTGCCTGTCACAGCACCACCTAAAGCTCGACCCTGTCCATCCAGATATTTAGTGGCTGAATAAACCACCAAATCTGCACCCAATTTTAAAGGTTGCTGCAAAACTGGCGTACAAAAACTGTTATCCACTACTAACATTGCATTTTGAGCATGAGCAATATCGGCCAAGAGTGGAATATCAGCAATTTCAGCCAAAGGGTTGGATGGCGACTCGATAAACAAAATTTTGGTTTCTGGGCGCATCGCATTTTTCCATGCATCCAGATCATTTAAATCGACAAAGGTGACATCAACACCAAACTTTGCGATATATTTTTCAAATAATGCCACGATTGAGCCAAAAACGGCACGAGAACAAATGACATGATCCCCTGCTTTTAAAAAAGCCATGCAAACAGATAAAATGGCACCCATACCAGAACTCGTCGCAACTGCACGTTCAGCTCCATCCATTGCAGCAAGACGTTTTTCAAACATGGCCACGGTTGGATTGGTAAAACGAGAATAGATATTTCCCGCCACTTCGCCAGAAAACTTGGCAGCCGCTTCTGCTGCATTTTCATATACGAAAGACGAGGTCAGAAAAATAGGTTCAGCATGTTCACCTTCAAAACTACGGGTATGCCCTGTACGGATTGCAAGAGTATCTAACTGGTATTCTAATTCATCGTTTTGGCTATGCATTGCTTTGTTCTCAGTCTAAAGACCGCTCAAGTGGAAAAACTGCCAACATTTTGAGCTTCTACGGTATTTAAGGTCAAGGTAAAAGATCAAATTATCGCTTAGACTTCATCCAAACTTTTTTGGATCTGAGAAATATGCAACGAATGGAATCATTCAAATCACTTATCCATCATCAGCAAATCAAACTTAAACATCTTTCAGCGCGTCTTTTTCATGAAGAATCTCTGGTTTTATCACAAACAACACCCTATCAAGTGATTGCAGAGTTTGGGCAGACGCGAGTTCGTTATTATGCAGCAGCCGAAAAATCTTATAAAGAACCCTTAGTTTTTGTTGCACCTTTGGCGATTAATATGGCGATTTATGATCTTTATCCTTATCGCTCACTGATTCAATACTTTCAAAAACATGGTTTTGATGTCTATCTGGTAGATTGGGGTCGTTTAACTTATCAAGATCGTCATCTCAATTTTTTATCTTTTGTCAGTAAAGCACTGCCTGAATATATTCAAGTGATTCGTGAACATTCTCAAAGTGATCAAATTTCACTGCATGGTTGGAGTATGGCGGGGATTTTTGTGTTGTTATACAGTGCGCTCAATCAGCCAAATTACGTTAAAAATTTGATTGTTTTAGGAAGCCCAATTGATAGTTATGCATCTGGACGCATTGGCAAACTTTATCAATTTATGCACAAAACTATCGATCGACATAAAAAATTACAGCAACGAATTTATAACGGACTACCCAAATGCTTAATTCACACCCCAGGAATTTTAAATGCGTTGGGTTTTAAAATTCTTGATCCGAAAGGCTGGATTGATGGTCATATACAACTTTTAAAAAACCTTGAAAATAAAAAACTGGTGCAAGAACATGCCACACTCGGTAATTTTTTAAATAATATGATCGATTATCCAGGTGGCATCAATCAGGACATGTTATTTAATGTCTGGCTACAAAATCCTCTTAAAAAAGGCATTATTCATCTTAAAGATCAAGTTATTGAATTAAAAAATATTCGATCATCATTGTTGGTGGGTGCAGGTCGTAGTGATCAATTGGTTACAGCAGATGCGGTAAAACCCCTCACCCAATTGACAAATAGTAGTGATGTCACGTTTACTCTAATTCCCGGTGGGCATTTAGGACTCATGTCCAGTCAGGCCAGTTCCGATGAGTTTTGGCCCATATTTAAAGATTGGCTCACACAACGTTCAACGCAGATAACAAAAGAGTAGATTATGGTTCAATCAGTTGCATTTATTGGTCTTGGCGCGATGGGTTACCGTATGGCATCGCATTTACCCAAACATTTCGATACCGTGTATGTCTGGAATCGCAATATGGACAAAGCCAAACAACATGCAGCTACATATGGAACTCAAGCGGTTGATTTAGCGCAAGCGGTACAGGCAGACATCATTTTTTCATGTTTACCGACCAGTGCTGATGTCGAACATTTGATCAATAGTGTCCAATTAAAATCAGGCAGCATTTGGGTCGACTGTACCAGTGGTGTACCTGATTCAGCTCGTAAACTCGCAACACAACTCAAAACTGAAAATATTGATTTTTTAGATGCGCCTGTCAGCGGCCAAACCATTGGTGCAGATAATGCAACATTAACGGTCATGGTGGGTGGAGATCAGGCTGCTTTTGAACGTGCGTTGCCCGCTATTCAGGCATTTGGAAAACTGATTAAACATGTCGGCACATCAGGCGCAGGTTTTGCGGTAAAAGCGGTCAACAACATGTTACTTGCAGTTAATCTATGGTCTGTTGCTGAGGGCTTTACCACACTGAAAGCGCATGGTGTCAATCTGACAGAAGCTTTGGACTGCATTAACACGTCAAGCGGAAAAAGTGGTGTGACCGAAACTGTATTGCCGCAACGTATTTTGAATCGTAGTTTTCCTGTGACTTTTGGATTACCACTACTCGCTAAAGATACAGGTATTGCACTAGATCTGGTTCGTGATGCCAACTTACCAGCGCCAGTAATTGCTTTAGTACAGAGTCTAATTCAAGCTGCCAGTCTTACTGCTGAAGAAAATAGCGACTTCTCAGCTGCCATAAAAATGTATGAATCGTGGAGTAAAATAACAATTGAGTAATGATTCAACATTGCTTTTTCCTGTAAAGCCCCTATATTTAGACATAGGTCGTTACATTTACACCGATGAAAAGAGGATACCCTCATGAATAAGTTCGCTGTTGCACTTTTTACTGGAATGATGACCCTTGCAGGTGTCTCAGTACACGCTGCAACATCCGACCAAGAATGCAAAAAACTTCAGGATGACTCTAACCTCATCTATGCATCAAAAGGTTTTTGTTTTAAAGATCCAGAAGCCAAAGCTAAATATGGAAATGAAAACTGTCATACCACCAAACCCAAATTTTCTGATAAAGAACAACAACGTCTTGACCAGATTGAACAGCGTCAGAAAGAGTTAAACTGTAAATAATAAATTTCTTTGATCACTGATTAGCCCCTCTTTATTTTTTTCAAAAAAGGAATAAAGGGCTTATGAAAGAAATCAAATATCAAAATGTATTCAGAGGTTTGAAGGATAATAATATGGCCTACGATGAGCAGAATATTTTTGCCCGAATCATTCGCGGTGAACTTCCAGCAATCAAGTTATATGAAGATGATCAGGTACTTGCATTTATGGACATTATGCCTCAGGCGGATGGTCATGCTTTGGTCATCCCTAAAACTCCTGCGGTGACTTTACTTGATTTACCCCCTGAAGCAGCGGCTTATACCATTCAAGTCGTACAAAAAGTTGCTCAAGCTATTGAAAAAGCACTGGATGCCAAAGGTATTGTTTTAATGCAACTGTCTGGTGAATCTGCGGGTCAAACCGTTCCACATGTGCATTTCCATCTGATTCCTAGCTCTATTCATCAATTGGGTCGTCATGCTGCACAAATGGGTGATCAGGAAAAAATTAAAACCCTTGCAGAAAAGATAAAAGCTGAACTTTGAGTAAAATTAACGTTTATAAAAATGGAGCTTAGGCTCTTTTTTTGTATAAAAATAATAAAATCAAATATTAAAATAAATTTCTATCCATCACCTGTCATCAAACTGTCACGTATTTTTCACCCATTTGTAACAAAGTTTAAAGATACTGCTTAGCAAGTTGGTGAGCTTCTGTAATTTTTTGTACATAAGCAAACTTTAAAAAAATAGTGAATTTGGTCATATGCCACTGAACTTGTGTTTTGGAGAAATCTCAATGAAAAAATTGCTTATCGCTGCCGCAGTATCAACGCTTAGCATCACCGCAGCGCAAGCAGCGCCAACTTTGTACGGTAAACTTAATGTTACCTTAGACCAAGTTGACAACAGTGATTTTGCAGGAAATGATGTCACTGCACTTAATTCAAATGCTTCACGTATCGGGGTAAAAGGTGAAGAAAAATTAACAGACAAAGTATCTGTTGTATACTTGGCTGAATGGGCAATCTCTACAGATGGTTCAGGTTCAGATACCGACTTAAGTATGCGTAACCGCTTTTTAGGTTTAAAATTCAATAAAATCGGGACTTTAAAAGCGGGTCGTTACGATACTTATTTTAAAACAAATGCGGGTAACAACCAGGATATCTTCAACGATCACACGATCTTGGATATGACTTCTGTTCTTCATGGTGAAGAGCGTTCAAATAACGCGATTGGCTTTGAAACAGATAAAGAGCTGATTATTCCAGGCTTACAGTTCAATATCATGGCGCAACAAGGCGAAGATACTAAAACTGATAATACGAGCTTGGGTAAAGAAGGTAAGCGTGATGGCTTTGGAGATGGGATCTCAACTTCTTTAACTTATGAAAATAAAGATTATGGCTTGGCTGCTGGTATTGCGGGGAATTTTGGATTAGCTGGGAAATATAATGCCTACAGTCTTTCTGGTATCTATTCAGACGCTGTTCGTGTAACAGGTTCTATTGATTTGGCAAAAGCAGGTGTCGATGGTTTAGTATTTGGTGCTTTATGGCAAAATGCAAAACCTACTGATGACACAGTATCTACTACAAGTGGTACAACTGTGAAATCATATAAAGGTCTTGAAGAAGATGCGTGGGGATTGACAGCGGCTTATGCGATTGCATCTACACCTTGGAAAATCAAAGGTGAATATATTCAATCAAATACGTCTTCAGACAACCGCCCAGATCTTAAAATTTCTCAATATGGCTTAGGCGTAGATTACAACTTCAATAAACAAGCACGTTTTTATGGCGTATTGGCTCAACAAAAACGTGACCAGACAGCTGATGATAAGAAAACTGTGGTGGGTGTAGGTATGGAATATAACTTCTAATACTTCGCTACAAAAAAATAAAAGGGTACAGTCCATAGATTGTGCCCTTTTATTTTTAATTGATTTTTAAATGCTTTTTCTGTGCTTATATTGCATTCGGATTTTTAAGCTCAGTCATCGGCCATCTTGGTGTTGTGGTCACTTCAAGCCCATCGTGTTGTCCAGCCTTTAAACGCTCATACCCTGCAAAAGCGATCATGGCGCCATTATCGGTACATAAAGCGGGTTCTGCATAATAGACTTGGGCTTTAATCTTTTGCAAAGACGTTTCTAATTGTTCACGTAAGCGCAGATTTGCACTAACACCACCTGCAATCACCAATCGTTTTAATCCCGTTTGCTTTAAAGCTTTGACGGATTTTTTAACCAGAGTATCCACAATCGCTTCTTGAAAGGATGCCGCAATATCTGCATTACGATTTTCTTCGCCCAATTTTTTTAGCTGAACTGAAACCGCTGTTTTTAAACCACTAAATGAAAAGTCCAATCCTTGATGTAACATGGGGCGCGGAAAATCAAAAGCTTGAACATCTCCTTGTAAGGCTAATTTTGCAATATTTGGCCCACCGGGATAAGGTAACTCCATCATTTTTGCGACTTTATCAAATGCTTCACCTGCTGCATCATCAATAGATTCACCAAGTAGTTCGTACTGACCAATGCCATAAGCCGCCATTAGCTGGGTATGACCACCAGATACAAGTAGTGCAACAAAAGGAAACGCTGGCGGTGTAGTAGACAATAATGGCGCAAGCATATGCCCTTCCATGTGATGCACACCTATCGCAGGTTTATTCAATGCCAACGCCAATGTTCGTCCAAACAATGCACCTGTCATCAGCGCACCCATTAAACCTGGACCACGGGTATAGGCGACTGCATCAATGTCTTTTTTATCGATTTGACTTTGCGCAAGCAGTTCGTTCAATAATGGAATAAGTTTACGTACATGATCACGTGAGGCTAGTTCTGGCACCACACCACCATATTCCGCATGGAGTTTGATTTGACTGTAAAGCACCTGTCCACGCAGTCCTTGCTCGCTATCGTAAATCGCCAAGCCAGTTTCGTCACAAGAGGTTTCCAAGCCTAAAACAATCATTAAAATGCCTATATTTTTACGACTAAAATTCTGCCAACGCTATTATAGACTTGTGATATCAGTTGTAAATGAGTAAAATACTGAGCTTCACTTGTCATCGAGGCAATCCTGCGCTCGATGTTATCCATAATCTAGAGGATTTTACATGCCACAAGTTAAGTTGAAAGAAGGCGAACCAGTTGACGTAGCAATCCGTCGTTTCAAACGTTCATGCGAAAAAGCTGGTGTTTTAGCTGACGTTCGTAAGCGCGAGTTCTACGAAAAACCGACTCAAGAACGTAAGCGTAAAAAAGCTGCTGCTGTTAAGCGTTACCAAAAGAAATTGGCACGCGAATCTGTACGTACTACTCGCCTTTACTAATTAATTTGTGATTGACTGTCTGGATAATTAAATGACTACTTTGAAGAACCAAATAACTGAAGTTTTAAAAGCCACTATGCGTGCTAAAGAAATGAATAAGTTAACGGTGATTCGTGGTTTACAGGCAGCAATTAAGCAAATCGAAGTCGATGAGCGCGTAGAGCTTGACGATTCGCAAGTTCTTGCGGTCATTGAAAAGCAAATTAAACAGCGTAAAGAATCGGTCAAAGCCTTTGAAGGCGCAGGCCGTGATGATTTAGCTAGTAAAGAACAAGCCGAAATTGAGGTGTTATCCCAATTTCTACCAGAAGCTATGACTGAGGAAGAGCTTGATTCTCTCATTGAGCAAACGATTGCTGCTCAAGGTGCTACTAGCATGAAAGATATGGGTAAGGTGATGAACTCTCTACGTCCGATCATAGCCGGACGTGCCGATCCTGCACAAGTATCTGCAAAAATTAAAGCAAAACTAGGCTAATTGATATTTAGCTTCATTTGCCACTTCTCTACTTCACATACAATTTTTAGAATGGATTGATGAGATTCATATTAAATGAGTCAACTATAAATTTCTTTCTGAATGTATTTATTTATTGCAAATGACACTGAATATTATATTTCTTTAAAATTTGCATTTCTTTTGATGCCATCACTTGATTAATAAAATCCTGTTTTGTCATTTTCGCATAAGAAAGCGGTAAGTCCGATCGATATTGATCATTAACCTGATATAAATCTTGCACATATTGATTCACAATGCCACAAAATTGCGTTTGTTGTGTTGGAGTAAACTGCGTCTGTTGTGGATTGAGTGAGCGTAAAAAATGACGCATATCCGTATTATAAGTATTCGAAATTTTTTCTACTGAGCGTATATAGCGTTCAGGCGGTGCCGCAAAAATTGACTGCCCCAAAATCACTAAACTTAACAATAATGTGAATTTTTTCATAACTATAATCAATATGATACTTCTCATGTTAGCTTAATAGCTAAAATATTTTTTGCAACGTAAATTTCATATAGAAAGATGCTTTTAGATCAAACAAAGTTGTATTTAAATTAGATTTTCAATAACCGCTCTGACTGCATTTGTTTTAAACGATCTTCAATCTTGGCGCTCATGGCATTATTGCCTTTTGCTAAACGTTGGGCATGTAACATCGACTTTATCGCATTTTCCTCATAACCAGACCAATATTCTACTTCAGCTCGATAGCGCAAGACATTGACGGTTCTTAGCGATGATTGGGTATCTGCATTGGCAGCTTGTTGTAGTAATCGCCATCCTTCGATGTCTTTATTATTGGTATTGATAAATCGTTGTACTAGTGTCTGTGCTTCGGCACTTTTACCTTGTCGAATCAGGATTTCAGCGAGTTTATATGCTAAAGGACGATTTTCGGGCATGGTGCGCTGGGTATTAATCATGGACTGATATGCATCCTCTAATTTATTTTGATTTAAATAAATATCAGCCTGTAAGATGCTAATCAGAGTATTGCTCGGGAAAGTTGTCTTTACCCCATCAAGCATTGTTTGCGCTTTGGCATAATCACCCTGATTGTTATAAAAAGCACTCATTGCCAGTTGAGCAGGTTTGTTATTTTGATTCACTTGAATCTGCAACAATTGTTCTGTGACTTGATTGGTTTCAACCAAGGTATACCATTTTAAAATCTGAAAATCAGGATCGTACAATTTGGACTTCACTTTAGGAAACTGATTGGCACGTAAGCGCGATTCACTCATCCGTTCAGATGTCAGTGGATGCGTCATCCAAAAATCAGGCAGATAGCTTAATCGACTTGTAGAACGATTCATAGTTTCAAAAAAATCAGCCATACTTTGTGGATTATAGCCCGCCGCATACATATATTGCATGCCTATACGGTCTGCCTCGCGCTCCTGATTACGACTATAAGTCAACTGATTGTCCATCAAAGCAGCTTGTGTACCCAACATGACTGCCGCCCCAGCATCCGATTTGGTCTGTGCAGCAATTGCAGCACCCACTAAAATCCCTGCAAGTGCTAATAAGCCCTGCCCCTTAAATGCTTCTTGTGATCGACTATAATGTCGCTGACTGACATGGGCAATTTCATGCGCCATTACCCCTGCAACTTCATCAATATTGTGCGCAGACGCAATTAAACCTGAATTTAAGGCAAATAGTCCACCCGGAACAGCAAATGCATTAATTTGTGGATCATTGACTACCACCATTCCAATCGGCTGACCAAGCTGCGTCTGACTGAGTATTTGAGCGAACACTCGAAAAAACTGATCCTCAAGCCATGGATCATGCAAAATAGGCAACTGCCTTTGAACCTGACGGTATACTTTCTCTCCAATCATTTTTTCTTTTTGTTGATCGATCAACCCGATACCGCTACCAATTTCAGGCACTTCTACCTGAGAAGTGGCAGATTGATAGAAATAATCGGAATGTGCCTGCGCAACTCCAGTCAGCATAGATAACGTCAAAACAGTTGCCACATGTTTCAAATCATGATCTCTCATCAAAAATAAGGGATAACTGATCAAAATAATTTTGTCAGCACCCCCAATATAACACTGGAAACTCAAAGCATTTGCAATAAAGTGTTATAGCAAATTTAGCCATTTACAAGATATTGTGGGGTTCTTCCCTCCAGTGCATCGACTAGATTCTTATGTGCCAGTTTAGCCATTTTTAATCGTGTTTCGGCAGTCGCAGAGCCAATATGCGGCAATGTCACTACATTAGGTAAAGTAAATAATGGTGATGACTGTAATGGTTCCTTTTGATAGACATCCAGACCTGCGGCAAAGATTTGTTGTTGCTGCAAGGCATGAACTAGAGCTTCTTCATCCACCACTGAACCACGTGCAATATTTACGAACACGGCATGAGATTGCATTTTTTCAAACTGTGCCTTGCCCATGAGTGCTTTGGATTCAGGATTTAAATCCACCGCAACCACAACAAAATCTGACCGACTTAAAAGTTCATCCAAACCACAGTAGTGTGCATTTAAAGGCTGCGCCAATTCAAGTTTTTCACGGCGATTGTGATAAAGAATATTCATATTAAAGCCATAAAAGCCGCGTCGTGCAACTGCTGCACCAATATTCCCTAGTCCAATAATACCGAGTGTTTTACCAAAAATATCCTGTCCAAATTGAGCAGGGCCGACTGTACGCTTCCATTCACCATTTTTTGTCCATTGATCTAGCTCAGGGACTTTACGCGCAGCACTAACCAACAAAGTAAAAGCCAGATCCGCAGTTGTTTCTGTCAATACATGGGGCGTATTGGCTAGCCAAATATTATTTTTTGTGAGGTAATCCACATCATAATTATCATAGCCCACACTCACGGTTGAAATGATTTTTAATTTTTGTGCAGGTGCCAGATTGGTTTCATTGAGTAGACGACCCGCTCCAATCATGGCATCAGCATCTACGACTTCTGTACGAATTTGCTCATTGATGTCACCTTGCTTGGGATTTAATACCACCACATGATAATCGCGTTCAAGTTGATCCAGAACCGTTGCATCAATTTGACTAAAAACGATGACTTTCTGTTTCATTACATATCCTTATTCAATAAGCTAAATATCTAAAGTGAGAGATATAGTAGATTTCTTTTAACTATTGAACCCGTTTTTCTTCTCCAATATGGAGAAATAAAAAGGATTTATGAAAGAAATCCATGCTCTAACATATCAAGAAATGAAATTTTATTGGGTTAACATCAGTTGCCATAGACGGCGTTTGAGTAAAGGCTGATCAATCATTTCCTGTAAACTAGCAAGTTGCATGCACTGAGCGTGAGAAATGAAATCAAGTTGTCCCAAAATCAAAATACGTTTATCTAGCGCCAACGCATCTAAAAAGCCTTGAATATACGCGTGTACACCCCGCCCGTCACGAAAGTTTTCAAGCGGTAATGGCCATTTTAATTCATGGTAATAGCCCGATACTGAAGATTGAATATTCGTCCAGAGTTGTCTTTGCTGTTTGGATAATTGTGAGCTTTCAACCACAATAATGACCTGATCAAGACAATATGCTTCTAATGTAAAAACCTGTTGCATGACCACAACAGTTTGATCTTTTGGCAAGATGCTCCTAGGAGCTGCCAGAGTCGACTGTTCAATTTCAACAACTACTGTAGGTGGTTGTCTATCTTTTAATTGAGCAATCGACTCAATGTGTGTCAACTCTGGTTTTGCTTGAGATGCGTCTATCACCTGCTGATTGACCACAGCAACGGCCACATGATCTTCGGGGGGAATTTGATCACGCCAAGAACAAACAGGCGGCTTTTTTTGACATAACATTGCTCGTGGAATCCAAACATCCACCCCCATTGCCGCCAAAATATTACGCTGCTGCCCTGTCATATTTACACTATTGCCTCTATTTCCACGCTATTCTACTCTGCTTTATAGGCTTTTTCAGTGCTTTGATCGAAACAGAGATTAAGTGTCGTTTAAATAATCATCAGGGTATTTTTCTTTTGCATTTGATCGACAATATCCCCAGTCTCAAATCCAAATCGCCAATATAACAACTCTAAAACATCCAGTTCGTCTTGAGTGATAATACGGTCACTCCACAAACACATTTCGGCAATTCCCAATATACTGAGTCGGTCACGTAGCAATAAACCCGCACAATCATTCAGAATTTCAGCCAGATCAATAGGTTCATCCGAGATTTCTTCATACCATACCATTTCTTCCAAAGTCAAAATATGGCTCAGAATACGATCACGCACTTCAAGCTGATTGGGACTATTAATTTGCTGTACATGTAGCAATGCATCGATTAAACGAACGATTTGTGGTTTTACTTCTTCAATCGAGGTCGGCATATGGACTGGCATCAGATTTAGCTCAAATTTCACCTTCTCCAAAAGCAAAGCATCCAGTAAACCAACTTCACCGTCTTCTTGAATAATTAAAGCCAAACGAGTTAAAAACTGTCGTGCGATACTGGCTGGAAGTGAGCCAATATTACGACAGGCTTCATGAAAAATCTGAACATGCACACGCCCATCCAAATAAAGCAAGGCATCCACAATGGCACGGCTGACTTGGGCATTTTGTGGAAGAAATTCACGATATTGCCGAATCATCAAGATTGCAACCATCACTTCACGCGATCCTGTCGCTGTCTGCAATGCTCTTTGGATTAACTCAGGACGCTTAATATTTTGGCGTATTTCAGCCTTAAGCGGCTTAATAGCATCATTTAAAGCAAAACTAATGGGCGATAAACGCAATAATGGTAATGGCTGTGGTGATACCCACGGTGTATGAACATTACCATCCATTTCTTCAAGTGAACGAAATAAACTAAATAGCGGACGATTTCTTAACTTTTTAAGATTCTCAAGTTGTAACTCCTGCAAAATCGTTGGATTAAGTTCATAAATACGATCTTCAATACTCGGGTGAATATTCAACCAGCTTTGTGGGCTCAACGAGTTGGCAAAACACATATGTGCAATAGATTCAGAAAATACACTATGAATTTGCGAGCCTGCATGATGGACATAGATTCGAAGTAAAGTTTGAGTATTGGCATTATTTTGAATAAGTTGCATGGTTTTGTAATCATTACGAAAAGTTCGACCACTTAAAGTTAAGTATTTGATCAAACGTGTAATCAGTACTCCCATACTGCCTAATAGCCAAATAATCCCACCGACTGCAATAAAAAATGTTTCAAATTTGCGATGTTTATTTTTTTGATAGGGCTTAAAACCTCGTTTTGCAATTCGACTACCTAGTTGGCTAAAAGTAATCAAACCACTATATAAGATTTTAAGTTTGGTATTTTCTACCGCTTCACCAGATAAAATCTGATTAAATTCATGGCTCAGCAAACCATATAATTCAACTTCATCCAGATTTTGCAATGCTCCCCACGTCATGATAATGACCACATTGCGCTGATCAAACCCAGCAGTTAAGGCATTGACTCCAACTTCATCTGGCAAAACATATAATACTGGCGTTTCAATTTGAAACTTTTTTGCCAAACGTTGAGAAATTTTAAGGGCGACGCTTTCTTCTGGCGTATTTTCCAACAGATCTAAACGACGACCTTTTAATTGCTTCGCTAAAGAATGTCCACCTTCTCGAAAAATATAGAGTTCGTAAATGGCGGAACTCACCACAATAAAAAACAATAAAATAATCAAATAAGGACTTAAGCTATGCCAAAAAATAGACTGACTATAATCAAAATAGTGAACCAAAAGTCCAAGCGTGGTATTTAAGATGAACATTGTCAGCAGCATCGCGACCACGCACATGCTTGCCGACCACATCATATTTTTATTTTCAACGAGATAATGACTGACTTCTTTCAATGTAAATATGTCCTGATTACATTGTTGCCTCATCATAAATGAAAAAAGCGGGAAAAACCCGCTTTTTTCCCACAGAATTTATATTATAACTCTTCTTTGATTCCTGTTAAATCAACGGAAGCAGCATCAATATTGACATCTATATAACCATCTGTACTTTTGGCTGAATCATTACGCTTACGCTCTAGGTTTTCTAGATAAGCCTGATCGATGCCACCCGTCACATAAATACCATCAAAGACCGAACTATCAAACTCAGTCAAATCAGGTACCTTGCTCGTACGAACTGCATTTTTTAAATCTTCCAAATCCTGAAAGATCAAACGATCGGCACCAATAATGTCCTGAATCTCTTCAACACTGCGTTGTGACGCAATTAACTCAGTTTTTGCTGGCATATCAATACCATAGACATTTGGATATTTCACCATAGGTGCAGCAGAAGCGAAATAAACTTTCTTGGCACCCGAATCACGCGCCATTTGAATGATTTCATTACACGTGGTACCACGAACAATCGAGTCATCCACAAGCAGAACATTTTTGCCTTTAAACTCAAGTTCAACTGGGTTGAGTTTTTGACGTACTGATTTTTTACGTTGCTGTTGACCTGGCATAATAAAGGTACGACCGATATAACGGTTTTTCATGAAACCCTCGCGGAATTTCACACCCAAAATATTCGCCAGTTCAAGTGCAGAAGTACGGCTGGTATCTGGAATTGGAATCACGACATCAATATCGTGTTCCTCACCCCATTCACGCAAAATTTTATGCGCCAGTTTTTCACCCATTTTTAAACGGGCTTTATAGACTGAGATTCCATCGATAATTGCATCTGGACGCGCAAAATACACATATTCAAAAATACATGGACGATGCTTTGGTTCAGCAGCACATTGCTGAGTGAAAAGCTCACCTTGGTCATTAATGAAAATTGCTTCGCCTGGCTGAATATCGCGCTCAATCTTAAAGCCAAGTGCGGTAATCGCAACTGATTCAGAAGCAATAATATATTCCGTCCCCAGTTCCGTTTCGCGCGAACCATAAATGAGTGGACGAATTCCATTTGGATCACGAAAACCCACCAAACCATGCCCCGTAATCATGGCAACCACACCATAAGCACCTTTACAGCGCTCATGAACGCGCTTCACTGCATGAAACACATCTTCTGCGGTTGGATTTAAAGTGCCACTCTTTTGCAATTCGTGAGCAAACACATTGAGAAGCACTTCAGAATCAGAGTCGGTATTCATGTGGCGCAAATCTGTTTTAAACAGGTCATCATGAATATCAGAAGCATTGGTCAAGTTACCATTATGTGCAAGCGTGATTCCGTATGGAGAGTTTACATAAAATGGTTGCGCCTCAGCACTACTTGCCGAACCCGCAGTCGGGTAACGCACATGACCAATCCCATAGTTACCAATCAATGCACGCATATGACGAGTATGAAATACATCACGTACCATACCATTGTCTTTACGCAGGAAAAGACGACCATTATGACAAGTCACGATCCCAGCTGCATCCTGTCCACGATGCTGCAACATCGTTAATGCATCAAACAACATTTGGTTAACGGGTGCTTTACCAGCTATACCAACTACTCCACACATAGCAACCTCGCAGACGGGCTAGGATTAATAAAAAGGATTTTGGGTTGAATGACTGGACTGATCTTTGTCTAAATCAGACTCAGCCACCTCATGTGAAGGGCGATGAAATAAACTCCCTTCCGATGTCACATGTTGTAATGCTTCATTGGCAGCATCTTTCGATAATTCGGTTGCTAACGGCGCATAAGGCAATAAAACTTGAATAAATTTGGACTGTTTCCAATGTGGAGAGCTTTCGACCCATGGGCCAAGACCTTGCATAGTCACCAGTACAATCAATAAGCCTTTTAATGTCCCGAAAGCACCACCAGCCAAACGATTTAATGGACCGAGACTCATACTTTTAAGTATCAAATTGAGTATAGCTGTCACAATCCACGTAAGGACAATAATCATCAGAACAATAAATGCAAATGCCGCAATCTTTTGGACAACGGGGTCATGACTTAACACCCCCATGCTTGGCGCCAAAAAGCTGGCATATTTCGCACCCATAATCAGTGCCAATATCCAACCAATCAAGTTCGCAAAGGCTTTTACGAATCCTTGTCGCAAACCGTTTAGCCCTCCAATGAGCAGGAGTATCAGAATAATGATATCCAGTGTATTCATCACTTAGTTGAAAGCACTCACGCAATCTTTAATTAGGCTTGGACCTGTATATATGAGGCCACTATAAATTTGTACAAGGCTAGCACCCGCATCTTTTTTTGCAAGCGCATGTTCACCTTGGGTGATTCCACCAACACCAATCAAAGGAATTTGACCATTCAAACGTTTTGCAAACTGACGTAAGCATTCTGTACTTTTTTCAAACACAGGTGCACCAGATAAACCACCCGCTTCATTCCCATAAGGCAAACTTTCCACGCCTACACGAGACAAAGTGGTATTGGTCACAATCAAGCCATCAATTTTAAACTGCAATAATTGATTTGCGATAAATTCGATATCTTCTTCAGTCAAATCAGGCGCAACTTTAAGCACCAATGGAACATAGTGATGATACTGTTCTGCTAGTTCTAATTGGCGTTGTTTCAGCGTTTTCAGTAACTCAGTGAGCGCTTCACCACTTTGCAAGCTACGTAGATTTTTGGTATTTGGCGAAGAAATATTGACCGTAATATACGATGCGTAATGATAAACTTTTTCCAGACAAATCAGATAATCATCGACCGCATTTTCAACTGGCGTATCGGCATTTTTACCAATATTGATCCCTAAAATGCCTTTAAATTTTGATGATTTGACATTTTCAATCAACTGATCCACCCCATCATTATTAAACCCCATACGGTTAATAATGGCTTTTGCCTCTGGGATACGGAATAATCGTGGCTGTGGATTTCCAGCTTGCGGACGCGGAGTAATGGTGCCTATTTCAATAAAACCAAAACCCATAGCTGCCAATGCATCAATATAAGCGCCATTTTTATCCAGACCTGCTGCAAGACCTACAGGATTAGGGAATTCTATACCCATACAAGTCACAGGTTTTGGTGCAATATGCTGACGCGCTAATCCAATTTTATGGGCGGACTTCAGAAGTGATAAGGTAAGTTCATGTGCACGCTCGGGTGACAAGGAGAACAACATTGGGCGAGCAAGCGAATATAACATATCAATCAAAGTCTACTGCTTTTTCAGGTAGGCATATTATAGGCATAGCGCAGATAAAACACCATGCTTGCAAGCCTTTTATTTTGAGACCTTATTGTACTATAGCCGTTAATTTAATCTGATTATTACTCGACACCATCTCCATTTTTTCAATTGACAGGCCCATTTGTGCAAGCTGCGTTATAAAATTTGCTAAAACCGCATAATTTTGATGTTCTGCAACAATTTGCAATTGATCTCCCATTTGCTGAGATGACACAGTTAACCCCTGCTGCTGTGAAACCCGCTGAACTTTCTCAGCTAAACTCAATTGGCTTTCCGAGGCAGGTTTCATGGTCACTGCATTGCTTTGCATCCAGACCATTAAATCTTTAAGCTCATTGACTCGCTTTTGTTGCTGATCGGCCAGACTGTGCATTTTCCAAAGTGAAAACCCTACTAGAGTAACGACAACCAATATACTGGCAAAAATCACCATATAACGTTCACGCGCAGACATGCGTTGTAAAGCATCAATAATACGTTCGACTTTTTGATCAAAGCCTTGCTGAATTCGAGTTATCGTGTTCATTATTGTACTTTTACCATCCCAATTGCGCCTGCACCATCCGCCTGAACATTTCCTAGTTCTGCTTTAAACCCTTGTTGATTAAGCTGCTGCGTTAAATTTTGCAAATCATTGGCAGAATTGGCTTTTAATGACATGCTCAAAGACGAAGCGCTATAACTTATTTGCTGCGCAACAATTTGGCGCTGCATCAAAATAGGTCCGACTCTACTTAATAAATTTAAAGCTGTCGTGTCACCGCTTTGGCTCATCCTCAACTGGCTTTCAAACATACTTTTTATATTTTGCTCAGTCACTCGACTATTGGCACCAAACCAATATTTATATTGATCTACGGCTTGTGTCGCTGTCTGGTTCGCCAGCTTTTTTAATTTGTACCAACGTAAAGCATCGTAACTTAACTGAACAATCAATACTGCGATGAAAACAGCAACACACGCTTTCCAATAACCAGAGACTTTGCTTTCATTTTTGGCTTTGGGTAATACATTGAATGGATGCTGCTTCGATTTTTGAATTTTTTGAAACTGATAATCAAAAGGTTCACGGGTTTCTGCCGTAGAAACATTTGCCAGCAGATCAAGTTGTTGTGCGGCCAGATTACTATAATGATAAAAAGTATCAGCGGCTCGAAATTCAAGATAAACCCCAAGATCATCAATCACCATACCTTTATAGCGACTTTCACGCACCAAAGTCTGCCCATGCAAATGGATCAGATTGACTTTATTCTGTTCAGGTTCAGGCACAATCAGAAAATCAGGGAGTAAAGCAACTAGTTTAATCGGCAACAAGTTCAAAGCATGCTGCCATGTTTCAACTAAATTTTGTGCAACAGCCAAGATCGTTAATTGATCTGGCGATTCAAAATGGTGAACCACTCGCATGTGATCAATCGGCATAGTGACATATTCTTCCATGAGATATTTAATCCCATCTGCCCCCAATTGCTTCACATGAACTTTGGTGATCTGTTGTTGCAAAATCTGAATATGACGACTGGAAAAGAAAACAACGGTCTCTTCTCCTTGATGCGGTTGCAAATCATGAATCAGCTGCTCAAGGCTGGAAGCCTGTAACCAATTTTCACCTGTTGACCAAAACCAAGCCCCATTGGCTTCAGGCATCCATAAATACAGCATAAATTATAAGTACCGTGTTTTCATTATAGCGTAGGTATAAAACTATGTTCTTGTGTTGACAATCCATTGGCAATCACACTTTGGCGATAAATACGTGCTTCAGCCAAAGCAAAGGGATTAAAGTTCTCATGTGTAAGCTGTTCAGCAATATGCCCCACAACATTCATATGACACACCACAACAACAGATTCAAATGGAAGTTGGGATAGCCAGTCTATCGCATCTTCTGCATCATCATCAGGTTTGATCTTATCACAAAGTAAAACAGGAACTTCAGGAAAATATGCCTGAATATGACCAAGCGTTTCTTGCGCGCGCAGTAAAGGGCTCACGACAAAAACTTCGGGGCTTATGATCCCGTTAAGATATTGTGCCGTTTGTTCAGCCTGAGCATGACCCAATGCAGTCAATGGTCGCTTGGTATCATTACCATCTACAGGAGGCGCTGCCTCTCCATGACGAACTAAAGTCAGTTGCATAACCATTCCTTTTTAATCTTTCTTTATGATAACAAGTCTTTATGACAGTTTTTATAAACAGGCTATTACACTTCATGATGCGGCAGTACAAACTCGACATCACTACGATGCCCATTCTTCATAAGCGCAAGTGCAATATTTAAAGCTGGGGCATTCTCAAAGATCACTTCATACAACGCATTGGTAATTGGCATATATACATCAAGCTCTTGAGCACGCTTACGCACCTGCACAATGGTATTGATGCCTTCCGCCGTTTGTCCAAGTTCTTTAGTCGCTTGCTCCAGCGTTTTACCAGAACCTAAAGCATAACCAATTTGATAATTACGACTGAGTGGACTATTACAAGTCGCAAACAGATCACCTACGCCCGACAAACCCAAAAATGTCAGAGGATTTGCACCCAATTCTACAGCAAAACGGCTCATTTCTGCCAAAGCACGTGTGATGATCATACTCTTGGTGTTTTCACCAATATTATAAGCTACCGCCATTCCCATCGCGACTGCATAAATATTTTTTAGTGCACCCCCCAGTTCTACGCCATGCACATCATCGCTACCAAAAACACGAAATAAAGCACTATGTAAAGCATGCTGTACGGCATAACGTACCAGTTCAGAGTGACTGGCAATCACTGTGCCTGAAGGCATACCCGCCATAATTTCTTTGGCAAGATTTGGCCCAGAAAGTACACCGTAGGGAACTTCTGGTAATTCTTCCCGAATAATATCGCTCATAAAGCTGAATGTATCGGCTTCAATTCCCTTGGTCAGCGAAACAACCGCCTGTGAAGTAATAAAAGGTGAAATTTGTTTAAGCACATTACGAAAAGAATGGCTTGGTATCGCAACCAAAATAATATCACGATCACAAACAGCCTCTTCGATATCACAGACTGCACGTAAACCCGTTTCTAAATTAAAATCTGGTAAATAACGCTTATTGATATGACTGCGATTAATATCATCTGCGGCATCCTGATCACGAATCCAGATCATAGTATCGCAACCATTGCGCACAGCGAGATTTGCCATTGCAGTACCAAAACTACCACCACCTAATACGGTAATTCTGAGCGCTGTTTTTTTATCCACTTCAACTGGCTTAACCAAGTCTGAAAAATTTAATTCCGTCATACGTTTTTTATTCCTACAACACCCATATATTTTTAAGACTGCCAATTCGTGACGAAATCGCTTATAACCATCTCTGCACGTGGCGCAATTGCTTTTGCAGCAGTACCAATGTAAATAATGCCAGAGATCAAATCACGATCAGCCAATCCTAAATGATGCTTTAACCACGTCGACTCTACCACTGCGCCCGAACGCCACATGCTCGCAAAACCCTGTACTTGTAACGACAGCAGAAAATTTTGAATCGCAGCACCTGAACTCAAGGTCTGTTCAAACAATGGAGCTTTGGGATGATCCTGAAATTGAGTAACTGCAATGACCAACAAAGGTGCGCGAAAAGGATGTTGCTTAACTCGATCAAGCTGAACTGGATCAGTTTCACCCAAATCCGCCAACGCCTGAGATAAACTTTCTCCAAAATTCGCACGTTGCTCGGGTTGAATGACAATGAATCGAGTAGGTTTGAGGCGATGGTGATCTGGCGCAGTCAGAGCAGCTTCGAACGCTTTTTGTAATTGTTGCGAAGAAGGAGCAGGCTCAACAAGATGCCCAATTGATTGACGCTGATGAATATTTTGATGAACCGTATTTACGTCTAAATCCGTCATGAACATTGATCTAATAGAGAAAACAAAACTAGATTAGCATATTCTTTTTTATTTCTGCCATGTCAATCTGGGCATTTATTCAGTTTTCACCAATTTGACATCTATACTGCACAAAACCATCAAAATCTATACAACATACTCAAAATAAATAGAAAATTTTATGTTCAACTAAAATGGTTCATTTTTAATATTTCAGAAGGACTGGTTTATGAAAACACAAATGACCGCCAGCATACTGACTGTGTCAGCCCTTTTACTGACCGCTTGTGCATCTAATCCGACTTCCACAGCAGCAATTCAAAAAGAAAATAATCAGTTTGAAGTGACAGGTGTTGGAAAAACAAACTTAATTGCAAAAAACAATGCGGTTGATGCTGCTAATAAAACCTGCAAACGCAGTACAGCCATCGTCGTCGATGAGAAAACCAACTATAACGGCGTACTCAAAGGTGTAGTGGATGAAGACACTGGAAAAATGGTTGAAGCAGCAGCCAGTGTTATCGGCTCTATTTCAGGGAAAAATGCGTCTTTAGCTAAAGATGATGATTACCAAACCACGCTTACCTTTTATTGTAAGGCGAGCTAACTTTAACGAGCAGCTCGTTTTTCATCTACAAAAAAATGCGCTCTAAAAAATATTGAGCGCATTTTTTATAAAAACACATTCAGGCAATATTAACTAGCAATAACCTTCCAACCGAGTTAAAGGTAACTTTTTACCAATGGCTTTTTCAATTTCTGGCAAATAAAACGCATCATCTTCAGAAAGAAAACTGATACTAACGCCTTGTGAACCCGCTCGCCCTGTTCGACCGATACGATGCACATAATCATCAGACTGCTCAGGTAAAGTAAAATTCACCACATGCGATACACCATCGACATGAATACCACGTCCTGCGACATCCGTTGCAATCATGATGTTATTTTTACCCTGCTTAAATTGCTCAAGCATTTTCAAGCGTTTGTCCTGCGCAATTTCGCCCGACAACATGCCCACCCGATAGCCATCTTTTTTTAGATGATCATATAAACGGCGCACCTGATCTCGACGATTGGCAAAAATCATGACTTTATCGATGGGTTCATCACGTAAAATATCTTGGAGCAAACGATATTTATCTTTTTTCTCCACCACATAAACGCGTTGTTCAACGTCATTATTGGTTTTTTGTTCAGGTTCAATTTCAACAGTCACGGGTTCAAATAACCATTGACGTGCCAGATTCAGGACATCATAGCTAAAGGTAGCCGAAAACATTAAAGTCTGACGTTCCTCTTTACGCGGCGAATAACGCACAATACGTTTTACCGAAGGAATAAAACCCATATCCAGTAAACGGTCTGCTTCATCAATCACCAAAAATTCGATTTGATCAAGCCAGATTTCTTTTTGTTCAATAAAATCTATCAAACGACCAGGTGTCGCGACCAGAATATCCAGAAAATTCGCATTCAATGGTTTCTTTTGCTTGTCGAAATCCACACCGCCAACCAAGGTGAGTAATTTTAAATCTGTAAATTTGGTCAGTTCTTTAGCATCACTTTCAATTTGTAATGCCAGTTCACGAGTCGGCGCAAGAATCAAAGCGCGAGGCTCACCACGGTAGCGTTGTTCCTGAATCGGATTATTGAGCAAATCATTGATGATACTGACCAAAAATGCTGCCGTTTTACCCGTTCCTGTCTGCGCGCGACCAATAGCATCGTGCCCTGCCAGTGTATATGTTAAAACCTTTTGCTGAATTGGGGTCATTTGCTTAAACCCTAATGCATCAATCGCTTTTTTAAGTTGCGGATGTAGATTCAAGGTTTCAAAACCAGATACCATATACTCGTGCTCTAACTGTTAATCACTCTGATGAGAGCGATAGTATAAAACAAAAACGCCCCAATTAAAAAATTGAGGCGTTATTCAACATGACAACATGTTGATTAGTCTAAAGGCTGTACATTCTCAGCCTGAAAACCTTTTTGTCCTTGCACAACGCTAAACTCAACGCGTTGGCCATCACGTAACGAACGATGTCCGTCACCCATAATTGCACGAAAATGTACAAATACGTCATCGCCGCCATTACGTTGAATGAAGCCAAAACCCTTAGTGTCGTTAAACCATTTAACAACGCCTTGTTCGCGAGCTGTCATAAGTCAATCCTCAGAAGTGAAAATAAAGGACCTTCCGGTGTTGCAAACAGCAGAGCAAACAAGTTTAAAATTCGTTATTATTTCAAAGCTTGTAATCATTCTGTAAAACTATCAACAATTTCCGGTTACATCCATTTGTTATAGGTTTAGTAAAACAATGATTTGTTTATACTGGTTAATCCTAAAACGCTTCGAGCTTAACACGGGTTTATGACAATTAATAGAAATTTTTTAGATAATTCTATATTAATTGTTGATTATTTTTTAAACTCTCCCACAAAATTTTTACCATTGATAAAATCTATGCTAGCTATAGCGCACGACTTTTTACACATTTGTGCAAATATTTGATAAAATTATTATTCATAAATGTCGCTAAATATTTTTACGGATGAGTGATTCAAACCCCGTTCCCGCTACTGAAATTAATGCAATTGGTCAGCCATGCCCAATGCCGCTGCTGATGCTTAAACGTCATTTAAAAAAGGCAGATCATCAGGTTTTGCTTTTGAAATCTTCTGACCCCCATAGTGAAATTGATGTATTACGTTATTGCGAACTACATCAGCTTAGTTGTGAGCTCATTAGAGTATCTGAGCAAGAATTTCATTATTTGATTGAATCCTAAATATATCGTTTTGATATTTAGATTAACTCGTGTATAAAATTTTACATTTCTCTACCCAATTTTCCTTAATTATGAACTTGCTTCGCATTAAGATGAAATCATTGGTTATACCATCATCCTATAAGGAGAACTCATGAGTGACAGCAGCAATCAATTGATGCCCCTGTCCTTATCTGCGCCCGGTGTAAATCTCGGTGCTTACATCAGCACTGTTAATCAAATTCCAATTTTGACCGCTGAGCAAGAAAAAGAACTGGCTGAGCGTTATTATTATGATCAGGATCTGGATGCGGCGAAAATGTTGGTGATGTCGCATTTGCGATTTGTCGTCCACATCGCGCGCAGCTATGCGGGTTATGGTTTACCGCAGGGTGACCTGATTCAAGAAGGCAATCTCGGCCTGATGAAAGCGGTTAAGCGTTTTGACCCGAATATGGGTGTGCGTTTGGTTTCATTTGCCGTTCACTGGATCAAAGCTGAAATTCACGAATATGTGATTCGTAACTGGCGTATTGTTAAAATTGCCACAACGAAAGCACAGCGTAAATTATTTTTTAATTTGCGTAGTCTGAAAAAGTCGAGCAAAAAATTAACACTTGAAGAAGCTAAAGCGATTGCCGTTGACTTAAATGTCACTCCTGAGCAAGTGCTAGAAATGGAAGGTCGTTTAACGGCTTATGATGCTGCATTTGAAGCACAAGGTGATGATGACGATGATTCAACTCATGTCGCACCTGCACTATATTTGGAAGACAACCGTTACGACCCTGCTCGTTTAGTGGAAAATGAAGACTACGAAGAACAAAGTAGCTCTGCTTTATATGAAGCCATGAATCAGCTTGATGATCGTTCACGTAATATTTTACAGCGTCGTTGGCTGGACGATGACAAATCGACCTTGCATGAGCTTGCGGCTGAATACAATGTTTCCGCAGAGCGTATTCGTCAGCTTGAAAAAAATGCGATGGAAAAAATCAAAGTCGCCATGTCTGCAAGTTAGATTTTTCCAGATTTAAAAAGAGGCATCTGCCTCTTTTTATTGGTCTTAAGTATTTTTAGCGCATAGGATTTATGCTAAGGTGTTTAGGTCTTTTTTAAGTATTTCAGCTTATGTGGATCGCAATCGCAGCTGTTAATCTTGCTTTGGCTGTTATATTGGGGGCCTTCGGCGCTCACGGCCTCAAGGCTTTTGCTACACCAGAACAACTGGGCTGGTGGGGAACAGCAACACAATATTTTTTCTATCATGCATTAGGTTTACTTGCGCTAGGTATTTTGTCTAAAACGAGTCCTCAATTTTCAATTAAAGCCTCCTTTATTCTGATTCAAATCGGTATTTTATTATTCTGTGGTTCTTTATATATCATGGCATTGGGCTTACCGCGTGGACTCGGTTTAATTACTCCACTTGGCGGAGTATTTATGATTTTAGGTTGGTTAGTTCTTGCGTGGAATGCCCTAAAATACGCGAAATAATGGAAAAACACATGCAAATTTATTTGAATGGTGAGCTGACACAAACCGCTTGCCATAACTTATTGCAACTGGTTCAGGAACTGGCACTTGAAGGTAAACGATTTGCAGTTGAACAAAACGAGCAAATCGTTCCAAAAAGTAAACTGGAACAATCTCCCCTTTCAGATCATGATCGTATCGAAATTATTCACGCTGTTGGCGGCGGCTAAACGGAGCAAGCCATGCAAGATTCACCTTTAATCATCGGTTCACGTACATTTCAATCTCGCCTACTCGTAGGCACAGGCAAGTATAAAGACCTCAATGAAACTGATTTAGCGATCCAAGCCAGTGGCGCTGAGATCGTGACGGTAGCAATTCGTCGGGTAAATATTGGACAACATCCTGATCAGCCAAATTTACTCTCCGTCATTCCACCTGAAAAATATACCATTTTACCCAACACTGCGGGTTGTTTCGATGCAGAGAGTGCTGTGCGTACCTGCATGTTGGCACGTGAATTACTCGATGGTCACAATCTGGTCAAACTTGAAGTTTTGGGTGAAGAAAAAACCTTATATCCAAATATTACGGCGACACTTAAAGCTGCTCAAACGCTGATTGATGATGGTTTTGAGATCATGGTGTATACCTCTGATGATCCAATTGTCGCACAAGAACTTGAAAGTATGGGCTGTGTTGCGATTATGCCTTTAGGCAGTTTGATTGGTTCAGGCTTAGGGATTTTAAACCCACATACCATTTCGATCATTAAAGAAAATGCCAAAGTACCCGTTTTGGTTGACGCAGGTGTAGGAACTGCAAGTGATGCTGCCATTGCGATGGAGTTGGGCTGTGATGGTGTACTTATGAATACCGCTATTGCCGCTGCACAACATCCAATATTGATGGCCTCAGCCATGAAAAAAGCAGTTGAAGCAGGTCGCGAAGCTTATCTAGCTGGACGTATGCCACGTAAACGCATGGCCAATGCCAGCTCTCCTGAAACTGGCTATTTCTTTAAATAAGGCCTATATTTCTATAAGACGTATTTTAAGAGGATTCTTCGGAATCCTTTTTTATTTAAAGAATAAACAACAAGAGTATTTTCATATGCTTAAAGCTATATTTGCTATTTTTAGTTTGGGTTGTTTCAGTTTTACCACCAGCGCTCTTGCCAATCCTAATCCAACACAATATCAACAATTTATTCCTAAAAACTGGAAAATACTTGAAACAGTCAAAGGAGATTTAAATCGTGATGGTCTAGAGGACATTGTTCTGGTCATTGAAGAAAATAATCCAAAAAATATTCTGAGCAATGATAGCTTAGGAAGCCCTGAACTTAACATTAATCCTAGGGCCTTATTAGTTTTATTTAAAACAACACAAGGCTATCAGTTGATCAGTAAGAATCAACAATTGCCAAGTGAGAATGATGCAGACTCTCCTTGTCTTGCCGATCCATTGGAAGATGGTGGAATAACCATTTCAAAAGGTATTTTAAAAATAAATTTACATTACTGGTTAAGCTGTGGTTCATGGTATGTCACCCACAATACTTTTAGCTTTCGATACCAAGATCGCGCGTTTAAATTAATCGGTTTTGACCAAATGAGTTTCCATCGGGCTTCTGGTGAACAAAACTCGCTCAGTATTAACTTCTCTACAGGAAAAATAAAAGAAATATCAGGTGAAAATGAGTTTGAAGATGTTCAGCAACCAATAAAAACTAAATGGCGCACTTTAAAACAGCATTATGATTTGAAGTTAGAACAAATAAATTTCAAAGAACCACCTGAATTTCAATAAAAAAAAGCCTCAATCACATTGAGGCCTTTTTGTTAAATGCGATCAGAGAGTTAAGCAATTAAACCTTCATCACGCATCGCAATACTGACTGATTGACGTTCGGCCACTTTATTGCGTAAAGCAACAATATTGGTATAAGGGCTTAAATCGTGTTCAATGCTATTTGACCAATTTGTAAGCACGAATAAATAAGCATCGGCTGGCCCAAAGCCATCATCTACTAAATATTCATGGTCTGACTCAGCGATGGCTTTATCGATATAAGTCAGTAATCGGTCAACTTCAGCATAAGCTTTTTCTTTTGCTTCAACATCTAAGGCGCCACCAAAGAATACTGCATAAGCATCATGCAATTCTGAGTTTAGGTATCCTAACCATTCCAAAACTTTGGCACGACCTAGACCTGATGGTGGAATCAAATTCTGAGCTGGGTCATGCTGCGCAATAAAAGGAAGCACGGCAACGTTTTCAGTGAGAACCAATCCTGGCGTAATTTCAAGTGCGGGCACATAACCTTTTGGATTGATCTCGTAATAGTCAGCGCCTTTTTCTGTTTTATGTGTCTTTAAATCAACCTTTTCCAGATCAAAATCAACATTAATTTCATTCAAAAGAATATGTGCAGCCAATGAACATGCACCAGGTGAATAATACAACTTCATAAATAATCCTTGTTATAGCTCTCTTCACTGTTTTAAAGCGCTTTACTCAAACTTTCAAGCCCTAGACGTTTTAAATTTAAAAAACGTCGTAACCTAAAAATACATACCATTAAACTATTGTGTAAAAGACTAACTTTTTCAAGTCAAAAACGTTGTCTTTTATGTTTACTCAAGTGTATGACGAAAAAATGAACTTTCTAAAATTTACTAAAATAAAAAGGAAAACCAGTCATATTGGCGGAATAGACTGGTCTAAAATAATGCTGTTATTAGAATGTTATCATAATTATAAAGTGACATTTCTCCCTCTAGCGTTACAAAGATTTAAGTTCTAACTAACGTTAAAACTTAAATTCAATGTATAGTGCTTTTTTAGTTAGAAACATCCCTGAAATTGGTGATTTTTACGAGATTTTCAATTTTTTGACGATTTAATATTAAATAAAAACCAGTCACTGTAGACTGGTTTTTCATACTGCTTAAAACATTGCTTTACCAACTAAAACCAACACCGACACCGCCCGAACTTTCCTCTTTACTGAGTGCTCCGCTGATACTCAAACTGGTATTTTCATTAATCATACGTTGATAGCCTACTGCAACAGCTTGTTCCGCACCTTGCAAACCAGCACCAACCCCAATGCGGTTCTGCCCACGTAATCCAGCTGTACTGGTTGCCATATTCATCATCGCCGCACTCATCGCCCCCTGACGGTCAAAACGTTTATCAACCTCCTGAAAACGGCGTTCTGTTTGCAAGCTATAATCTTTAAATGTACTTTCCAAACCTGCAAAACGAGTATCTGTATAGCTGTTTGCGCTTGAAAGGGTTTCTGAACTTGATTTGTTCATTTGCGCAACATTAACAGCATCTGTGTCTGCCGTACCTGCTGCCACATGAGTAACCTGTCGCTGATTTGTGCTTGAACCAACGGAAACCGTATTATCTCGATCTGAAGTTGAGCCGTTACCCAACACCACTGCATTTTTAGCCTCAGTAGTCACGTTATTGCCTAACACAAAGGTATTATCTCCTTTGACAGTATTATCATTCCCAACCACATAACTGCCGTTACCACTGACTGTATTTAAAGTTGATGTCATGTATTGGTCAGTATAAGTTTTTGAGATATCCCTGAAATTAGTGATATTTTGGTTACTCATCGAAAAATCCCCAATCTCAGGGATATAAAAACTAAAAAAATAACGGCAAATTAGGGGAAGATATGAAGCTTTTGAGTAATGTAATGCTGGACCCAGACTTAGTTTTACCTGTTCCTGTGATTGTGGTTGAGGATGAACCACTGATACAAAAACGACTAAAAGAAATATTATTAGGGATTGGCTACTTACCAGAAAATCTTATTTTTGCCCAAACGCTCGCTCAGGCTCATGAGCGACTAAAAGAACATTCTGCATCTTTGGCTCTGGTTGATTTGGGTTTACCTGATGGAAATGGTATAGAGTTTATCAAACAACTAAAAATATATGATCCCACCATTGCGATTTTAGTGATCTCTGCATGGAGCACTGAGGATGCTATTTTGAATGCCCTAATGGCTGGAGCAACGGGTTATGTTCTAAAAGAACGCGATGATATTGAAATCGCATTATCTATCCGCAGTATTTTGCGCGGAGGAGCGCCTATCGATCCTTTTATCGCTCGTCAAATTTTAAAACAACTTCCTTTATCTCATGAGCAAGCTGAGAAAAAAAATATTGAAAATGAGATAGATGACGCTTTACTTTCCAAACGTGAACATGAAATATTATTATTGGTTGCCCAAGGTTTAAGTAATAAAGAAATTGCCAGCCAGATCAATTTGTCACGTTATACCGTTGAGTCTCATATCAAGCACATTTATCGGAAACTTGCAGTATGTACACGCATCAAAGCAGTCGATACTGCAAGATCACTTGGTTTACTCGATTAAGATTGTTTTTTATTTGCTTTGTATTGATTTTAGTTAGTAGCCATTCACCGCTTTATGCCGCCTCTTCCCTTGATGAATTGGTGTTGATTCCCAAAGATCATAACTGTCAGGTAAAAATTAGCACAATTCAAGCGATTCAAACTTCACCCCACATCCAAACTAAAAATATCAATCAACTAAAAAATTGGCAAAATGTAAAATTACCTGATTTTTGGGAAAATCGCTGGAAAAATTATTCTGGTATCGTCTGGTATCGCATTTTATGGTCAAAAGCCTGTCAAACTTCTCAAACTGAACCACTTGCCTTAAATATTGACAGCCTCAATATGGCAGGAGAAGTCTATTTAAATCAACAATTGATTTGGCGCGATAAAAATCTGACCGAACCTTTAAGTCGTAGTTGGAATATGCCACGTTACTGGGTATTACCTAATTCTGAGCTAAAACAAGGTCAAAACGAAATCCTCATTCGGGTGATAGGAGTGGCTACGCAAAGTCCAGGTTTAGGCAACGTTTATATTGGCACGCCGCATGCCATTATTGAACAAAATTCAAAATATGTATTTGAACATCGCACACTGTATTTCATTAATTTAATCATTTCCCTAACACTTGGAGCGATTGCTTTTCTAGTGTGGTTGTTACGCAGAAAAGATTCAACTTTTGGTTGGTTTGCTTTGGCGTCGTTATTATGGGGACTTTTTATCAGCAATATTTTAACAACGGAGACTTATCCATTTTTTCATACTTTGCAACTTGCCAGAATTAATATGTTGTTTCTGGTGGGCTATGTAATTTCTTTTACGATTTACACATGGCGATTTGCTGGAAAAAAATATAACAAGACTGAAAAAATATTATGGCTGATAGGCTTAATCAGCGTCATCATTTTATTTATCGTTTCACCTGCGTATTTAGGACTCGTTTTGTTTAGCTTATTTTTATTTGCGATCATTGTATTTTTAGGATGTTGTTTTTTCTATCAATGGATTGCTTATAAAACACCTAAAGCAGATATCCGTTTCCTTGCCCTAATTTTACTTGGTTTTATTGGGATCAATATCCATGACGTTTATCTGATTTTGACCCAAAATACTGAACATACTTATATTACCCCTTTTGCAGCACCGTTAACAGCTTTAGCGATTTCTATGATATTGGCTTGGCGGATCGCACAAAATGTTAATCATATTGAAGAATTTAATCAAACATTGACACAAAGCGTAGAACGAGTGAGCGCCGATTTAAAAAATTCTTTAGATAAAAAACATCAACTTGAAATCGAAAATATGCGTCTACAAGAGCGCCTCAATTTATCTCATGAGCTACATGATGGTTTGGGTGGGTCTTTGGTACGTTCTATGATTTTAGTGGATAAACAAGACAAGATTGATAAGCAGCATGTTTTATCTATTTTAAAACTATTGCGTAATGACTTACGTCAAGTGATTGATAGTGGCTCTACAATTGGCGCAAAAGTACCAGAAACCCCAGTGATTTGGGCTTCCTCGATACGACGACGTTTTGTACAACTTTTTGAGGAACTTGAAATTGAATCTGAGTGGAAGTTAGCAGAACAATGGCTAAAAGAACCGACTGCTTTACAGTGCTTGACGCTTGCTCGCGTGGTAGAAGAGGCTTTAACTAATATCATTAAACATAGCCATGCAACGTTGGTTAAAGTCAGTTTATTTCAGGAGTATCAACAACTAATCCTTGAAATTGAAGATAATGGTGTTGGATTTGACCCAAGTACAGTCCAACAAGGTTTACATGTCGGCTTACAAAGTATGCAAGTTAGGGTCAATCGTATAGGCGGAACATTTGAAATACATTCAGAAATGGGACAAACCCTGATTCGGGTCAAACTTTAAAAGTTTTGATTTACCAGACAGTAATTGCCAGATTAGGTTTGACTTCAACTATTAAGCCTTTAAAATACGGCATTCAGATTTTTGAGTCCTACCCAAATTATGTCGACTGATCAGTTAGAAGTGCAAATTACTGAACTGGATAATTTGCCTGAGCATCGTGAAATTGTGACGTTTATGCGCCGTTCTGCGCCCTTAAATACATCACAACGTACCGCATTAGAACAATATCAGCATTTAATTTTGGAATATCCAGTGGGGGATTTACGTCAGCATTTTGAGCACCCTGAACGTCCATTGACTGTTGAAATCGGTTTTGGAATGGGGCGTTCATTAGTTCTCATGGCTAAAGCCAATCCTGAACGTAATTATGTGGGTATTGAGGTGCATGTACCGGGTATTGCACAATGCGTCTATGAAGCAGGTATGGCGGGACTCACAAATCTTCGGGTACTGGATGCCGACGCGATTCAAGTCCTTCGTGAAATGCCAGATGACAGTATTAATTGTGTTCAGCTTTATTTCCCAGATCCGTGGCAAAAAAAGCGCCATTTCAAACGTCGTTTCGTTATCCATGAACGTATGCAACTGGTGGAACAAAAGCTTGAAATTGGCGGTACATTTCATGCCGCAACTGACTGGGAACCTTATGCTGAGTGGATGCTGGAAGTTTTAGATCATAGAGAAAATCTTGAAAATCTGGCGGGTAAAGGCAATAGTTATCCACGTCCAGATTGGAGACCTCAAACTAAATTTGAACGTCGTGGTTTAGAATCAGGTCATAAAATTAATGACTTTATTTTCAAAAAAGTTCAGTAAAAATGTTAGGCACTTATTTGATAAAATAAGTGCCTAACTTCAAAGATAAAACATAGCCTCAAAGAGACAAATAACAATTCCATGTCTTAGAATCTACCCAACATCACTAATTCATATATAAAAATTTATCTACGCCATTTCACTTTTCAGTAACGGGCAAGATTTTATATTAGACTTCTTTATCCTTATTTAACCTTTTTACTTTTCTCCCCTAGGGAAAAATAAAAAGAATTTATAAAAATAAGACCACACATTAAATTTAATTGAAACATCACAAAATTTACGTATTTTGAATTGTGTGACTTTGAATCATTTATTAGACGGAGATATTGAAATATAGATTTTATTTTTCAATAACCTTTTGTGACAAATCAATAACCTAACTGTTATGCGAAAAATAGAAAAAATAAACTATTTATAAGAAGAACAAATAACAACTTTTTAGCTTTATCAATAGAACAGGGAAATTAAGCTATTCATTTTATAAAGATTTCTCTTGTATAGATACTGATACATCATTGATTTAAGTCAAAAAGTTAAGAACTTTTCCATCACTTTTAACGCATTGATTTGATATAAAATGCAACTACCCAAGGAGTAAGTATGACTTTTTTCCTGTTTATCGTTGCTATTTTGGTACAGCTTTTTGCCATTTGGGCTGTTTTCTATTTTAGCCTATCCAGAACTGTGGGTAGTATTGTGACTATTGTTGTGGCGATTGCTTCAGCCTTTATTTTTACAGCTTGGTCACTATTATTAGGTATCCCTCTAATCCTTCTCAGTTTAGTGGTCTTAATTGATCCTCTCCGTTTTAATTTGATTACGAAACCCGCATTTAGTAGCTTAGGCAATTCTATGCCTAGTATTAGTACCACTGAGCAGGAAGCGCTTGAAGCAGGTACAAGCTGGTGGGAAAAAGAGCTATTTATGGGAGCGCCCAACTGGGATACTTTTAACGCGTATCCATTTCCTCAGTTATCAGAAGAAGAACAAGCTTTTATTGACAACGAAGCTGAACAGTTATGTAGCATGTTAGATGAATGGGAAATTCATCATCAAACCAAAGACCTGCCTGAACATGTATGGCAGTTTATTAAAGATAAAGGCTTTTTAAGCCTGATTATTCCAAAATCTTATGGCGGCAAAGAGTTTAGTTCTTTCGCACAAAGTCGCATCATGAGTAAAATCGCCTCTCGCTCACTGACCACAGCGGTGAGTTGTATGGTTCCCAATTCTTTGGGACCCGGTGAATTACTCATGCACTACGGTACCGATGAACAAAAGCAGCGTTATTTGCCGGGTTTAGCTGCTGGCACTGAGATTCCATGTTTTGGTTTGACTAGTCCAGAAGCTGGTTCTGATGCAGGTGCAATTCCAGATACAGGCGTGGTGTGTTACGGCGAATTTGAAGGTCAGGAAGTCCTAGGCCTTCGCATGAACTTTTCTAAACGTTGGATTACCCTTGCTCCAATAGCAACTGTGGTGGGTTTAGCTTTTAAACTTTATGACCCTGATGGTTTACTTGGTGATACATCTAAAACAGAATATGGTATTACTTGCGCCTTGATACCTGCAAATCATGAAGGCGTTGAGGTTGGCCCAAGACATTATCCAGGCTCTCCATTCATGAATGGAACAGTAGAAGGTCGGGATGTATTTATTCCAATTGACTACATTATTGGCGGCCCGAAAAATGCAGGTAAAGGCTGGCGCATGTTGATGGAATGTTTAGGTGTGGGGCGTGGTATTTCTCTGCCTGCATTGTCAACTGCCGCTGGAGAAATGTCTTATTTAACTGTGGGTGCATTTGCCAAAGTTCGTGAACAATTCAAACTTCCTGTCGGTAAATTTGAAGGCGTACAGGAAGCGACCAGTGACATCGCCAGTGATGCTTACATGTTAGAGTCATTTCGCTATTTGGTCACCTGTGGACTGAATCAAGGCGGCACACCTGCGGTGATGACTGCAATGGCCAAATATTATGCCACCGAGACGATGCGCAAAGTCGTGAATCATGGGATGGACGTGGTTGGCGGACGTGCAATTCAGCTCGGACCACGTAACTTCTTAGCACTGTCTTATCAGGCAATTCCTGTCGCAATCACAGTTGAAGGTGCAAATATCCTGACCCGTTCATTGATGATTTTTGGTCAAGGTTCTATGCGTTGTCATCCTTATTTATTTGAAGAATTGCAATTATTGCAATCCGATGATAAACCAAGCGCACTCAAGCAATTTCACGAAATTTTATTTAAACACCTAGGTTATACCTTCAATCGTGGAGCACGTTCATTTGCCTACGGTTTTACTGGTGGTTCAAATGACGCACCTGTAATTTCAGATGATTTTACTCAACCTTATTATAAAATCATCAACCGCCTCAGTGCCAACTTGGCTTTAACCGCTGATATGTCATTGGGTTTACTAGCAGGTGATATCAAACGCAAAGAAATGTTATCTGGGCGTTTAGCCGATATTCATGCTTATCTGTTTATTGCCTCTTCTATTTTAAAATTTTATGCCAACGGCGCCAAATCTGAAGCAGAGCAATTACATGCAAAATTAGCCCTAGAGAAATCGCTTTATCAAGTGCAAGAAGCATTTTATGGCTTGTTTGAAAATTTCCCAATCAAGCTGGGTGCAGCACTGGTTAAGTTTGTTTGTTTCCCACTTGGACGACCTCTTGCTAAACCAAGCGATGAACTCAAACAACAAGTTGCAGAACTGATCATGCAGGAAAATCCATTCCGTGAGCAACTGAAAAAACATGTGTATTATTCTCAGGATGCTAACGATGTCACAGGTCGTATGGAGTCAGCATTTCAAATGCTATTACAAATTGAACCACTTTGGCATAAATTCAAAAAAGCAGAATCTAAAGATCAGTTTAAAGGTTTAACTTTTGAAGAGCATATTACAGATGCTGTTGCGACGAACTTTATAACTGAAGCAGAGGCTCAAAGTTTGATCGTTTATAATGCTAAACGTTATGACAGTATGCTCACTGATATTTTTGACATGGAACTCAATCATGATCTTGAGCTTGAAAATCCACATATGCCTATTACAGGTGAAGCAACTCTGGATTAATTGAGTCTTTCAGCCACTTTGATAATGTGATAAAAGCGTTTACGGACGCTTTTGTTTTTTGCAAATTATAGGAAAGATGATGTCACAACAAGATTATGAAAATGGTTTAAAAGTTCGAACTGAAGTGATGGGCGAATCATTTGTTAAACGTGCTCAGGACAATACCGTACCGTTCACAGCCCCTTTGCAAAACTGGATTAATGAACATGCTTGGGGATCTACATGGCAACGTGAAGGTGTACTACCTCGTAAGTATCGCTCACTAATTACCCTTGCCATGTTAACCGCACTTAAAGCACCTACAGAACTAAAAGGCCATGTACGCGGCGCATTAAATAATGGTTGCAGCATTGAGGAAATACAAGAAACACTGTTGCATAGTTTGCCTTATTGCGGTGCGCCACCAGCCCAAGAAGCATTTCGCGCAGCCTTAGAAGTGATTCAGGAATATCAAAATAATCAAACTTAAATCAGATTTTACCAATACATATGTTTATTGCTAATAAATCTGGATTCCATCTCGGCCATTGCGTTTGACATAATAGAGCGCCTTATCGGCCAGACCAAACCATTCAGAGACTGTTTGTGCAGTCTCTACAGATGCAATTCCGATGCTAATACTTGCAGAAAAATGCTCATCACTTTGTAATCGGATATTCTTGATATATGCTGCAATATTTTCAGCAAGTATTAAAATTTCATCGTTGCTTCGATCTACCACAATAACGGCAAGTTCATCACCACCAAAACGAGCTGGGGTATCTTTAGGGCCAATAAAATGCCTTAAAATACTGGAAATTTCGCCTAAAAAGTAATCCCCTGCCTCATGTCCATAAGTGTCGTTAATATATTTAAAGTCATCGACATCTAGCAACATCAAATGTGCATGCGTTCCATTTCTCTGAGTCTGGATAAAAATTGAAGAAAGGCGCTGCTCAAACAAACGGCGGTTAGGAATATGTAAACGCGGATCCATTAAGGCAATACGCTCAAATTCGCGATTTTTATGGATTAACTGCACAGCAAGGTTTCGGGTTAAGACGCTTAAAAACATGATATAGAGTGTTGCTAAAGGTAGTGAACACCAGACAATGCGACTATCAAAATCGACATTCACATGAAAACCTAACAATACCCACATGACCAAACAACTGACTAGCATAGCAATCAGAGAGGGTTTTAGAATGACCCATCCGCCTGCGGCATAACGATCTGAAATTAAAATCGCGACCATAATTAATGATGGAAAAGGACTAAGCCCCATCACGGCAACCCAAATCCCCCCTAAAGCAGCATCGACCACTAAACTCATATTTGTGGTTTTCACTGCATCTTGTTTGCTTTTAGTATACAAATAAGCCACTGTAGGCCAAACAAAAGCATTAATACCCAGTAAGATATATATAAATAAAGAGTAATTTAAATAATGGAGAACTGAAGAAATGGATAGAAAACACAGAATAGTTCCCATTTGCCGCATTAAAAAAATACGATGAGCATATCGCCTGCTGCGTTCAAGTAATATTGCTTCATCCGTTTTAATATATGGCATGGTCATTAGGGCTTTCTATTCAATGATAAAACGAATTGCTTATTGCTAAGCCGCCTATCCAACGGTACGTCAACCACATGATTCTAACCATATTTTATTCATAAAATAATGTATATATATACCAATTTTTTAAAAAAAATTTTAATTAAAGAATATTTATTTACAACAAAAAAAAAGAACTGACATATTGCGACACTTTTTTGCTATTTATGGTGCTTTAGAATAATTCCTATTTTTATATTTCTAAAATTGAGCGCTATTATTTAAACTTTCGCATCAAATTACATATTTACATCATAGACATACATTTCCTTCATCATCACGCAACACATAAATTTAAAGATCATTCTAAAATTATAATTCTCTGATATTTAATCATTTTAAAAAATACACATACAACCCTTATGGTTTTGTGTATTTCCAACGTGATATTGAAAAGATGATCTTTATGAATTGTTAACGTAAATTGCAGTTGAATTGCTAAAGCTCGTAAAACTACATCAAATTGTGATTACTCAGGAAATAAGCCACTATGTCCAAAAGAAAAATAAAACCTCTTGAAATAGATGATGTTGAAATTGTTGATTATGAAAAAACCAAAAAAGCGATTAAGGCTGCCGCACTTGGTAATGCAATTGAATGGTTCGATTTTGGTGTATATGGCTATGTTGCCTATGTACTGGGTAAAGTATTTTTCCCCAATTCATCCCCTAGTGTGCAGATGATTGCTGCGCTTGCAACTTTCTCTATTCCTTTTATTTTTAGACCGTTAGGAGGAATATTCTTTGGTCGCTTAGGTGATAAATACGGACGACAAAAAGTTTTAGCCATTACCATTATTATCATGTCTGTAAGTACGTTTGGTATCGGTTTGATTCCATCTTATGAAAGTATTGGGATTTGGGCACCGATCTTATTGTTGATTGTCAAAATTGCGCAAGGTTTCTCGGTTGGGGGTGAGTACGCAGGGGCTGCCATTTTTGTAGCCGAATATTCTCCCGATCGGAAACGCGGCTTCATGGGAAGTTGGCTCGATTTTGGTTCAATCTTAGGTTTCGTGGTGGGTGCAGGGGTTGTTTCCTTAATCAGTTTTTCTGTGGGTGAAACTGCCTTTATGGAATGGGGTTGGAGAATTCCCTTTTATCTGGCTTTACCTTTGGGCTTAATAGGACTGTATTTACGTCAATCTCTTGATGAAACCCCTACTTTTCAAGCACATACTGAAAATCAATCAGATTCAAAAAAACCTAAAAAAATTGGTTTCAAGCAAATATTGAGCGAACATAAGCGTAGTTTATTGGTCTGTGTTGGTCTGGTCATTTGTACTAATGTCACCTATTACATGCTGCTTACTTATTTACCCAGTTATTTTTCGCATAACTTAGGCTATTCAGAAGATCATGGGGTATTGATCATTATTGCCGTTATGGTCGGAATGCTTTTTGTTCAACCCTTTGTTGGGATGTTTAGTGACAAAATTGGCCGTCGTCCTTTTATATTTGCAGGCAGTATTGCACTGGTTTTATTTTCTTATCCTGCCTTTCTTTTACTTGATACCAATAATGTCTACTTAATTTTTCTAGGCCTTTTAATTTTGGCACTTTCGCTCAATATGCTGATTGGTGTGATGGCATCCACCTTGCCTGCCCTATTTCCTACCGAAATCCGTTATAGTGCGCTTGCCATTGCATTTAATATTTCGGTGGTGATTGCAGGTTTAACACCAACCGTTACCGCCACGTTGGTTGAAACTACGCAAAATATTATGGTTCCAGCTTACTATTTAATGTTATGCGGAGTATTTGGAATTATGACTGCATTTTACCTCAAAGAAACAGCCAACTTGCCCCTTAAAGGTGCAACGCCAATGGCAGCTGATTGCGAAGAGGCGGAAGAATTACTGGAACAATATCATGAAAATATAGAACAGAAGATTGAGCAGATTGATCAAAAAATTGAAGAATTACAGGAAAAACGAGATCATCTCGCCAAACAGCATCCAGATATTGATTAACTTTTTCTCCTGTAAAAAAAACAAGACCCTGATTAGGGTCTTGTTTTATCTGACCTATTTCGCTTTTTCTTTTATAGAACTGATCCAGTCTTTAAAATGTCCAAACTGTTCAGATAAAAATGATTCGGTTTCAGGCTGCGCTGCATCTTTTGGCAAAATATGTTCATAATAAGTGCCTTTCAACACATGTCTGAGTAAACGCTCACCTGGAAATGGCCCACCGTCATTTAAGGTTTTTGCACCTTTAATTAGGTGACGAATGTCATATTGCAAAGGCGAAAGATCTGGCACTTGTTTATCAATATTAAGAAGTTTATACACTGCTAAACGTCCTGTTCGAGCCGAACTTTCAATAGTAAAAACGACATCATTATTGGTTTCTACAAACTGCCCTACCACTGCCAAATTTTTATATCCTTCAGGCACTACACGTGGACGATCACCTTGAGCACGTGGCATAAACATTGAAGTAATATATGGCATAAAGGAAATGCGGGTGATGGTGTTTTCGATAATATTATCTAGTTGATCAACAATTCCCAAGTGATAACACAACTCTGCCAGTATTTCATTACCTGTACATTCTGGCATAGTCTTTTTAACATAGTTGCCTTGTTTATCCATAAATAAGGCATATACCCAAAGCACTAATACATCATCGGGCTGGTCAGGGAAATGCGGCTGACGGTTACAGGTAAAGCTCATCAACCAGTTTGAATCTGTAATTGTAATAATTCCTCCAGTAACCGTTTTACCAGAGTACGGATCATTAACCGCGTATTCTTTTAGTTTTTCAACAAAAGCTGACGGTTTACAAGTCAAAGTAACGGACAACCAAGACGATTTTTCAATGTTGCTACAAAACTTCTCAGGTTTGCCAAATACTGGAGATTTCTTTGCCAAGTTTTTCCAGAGTAACCAGCCTGCACTTTGACCACTCGTGCTATTGTCCACTTTACTGATTGCTGCAGTCGTATTGTTACCATACGACGTATCTTCCGTCATTGAACCTGTAGTAATCACCACAAAATCATTTTCAGTCAGATCAATTTTTTGTTCTTTGCCATCTTTTTCTATTAATAATGATTTTGCGATGCTTTCCTGTCCTTTTTGCTCAATCTCTACATCTTTAACCAAAGTATTCAACTGAAGAGTAACGCCCTTTTTCTTGAGGTATTGTCCTAAGGGTTTAACAAAGGTATCGTGCTGGTTATATTTTGGAAATACCAGCGCAGTCATATCTTTAAAACCATCAAGCTGATGTAAAAAACGATGCATATAAAGTTTGCATTCGAGTAGGCTATGCCAGTTTTCAAAAGCAAACATGGTTCGCCATAAAGTCCAAAAGTTCGATGCTAAAAACTCGCTACTGAAATATTCTTCAATACTGGTATTGTCCAGATCTTCTTTTTTGGTGAGAAGTAATTTGACAATCGCAAGTTGATCTTTCTTAGATAAACCAAACTTATTAAAATCCTGCACCTGACCTTGTTGATGGATCAATCGTGCTTTGGAAAAGTTGGGATCATTATCATTGAGTAAACGATATTCATCCAGCACACTAAAAGGTTCTGGCAACTCTAATGCAGGAATGTCCTGAAAAATGTTCCAGATATTTTCATAGGCAAATTCCATCTCACGACCACCACGAATCAGGAAGCCATCTTGGGCATTACCTGCACCATCCAATGAACCGCCATCAACATGGAGTTGTTCTATGAAAATGATATTCGATGCGGGTATTTGTGCGTCGCGAATGAAATAATAAGCTGCTGATAATCCTGCTATACCACTCCCAACAATATAAATTTTACTGTTTTGATATTGGTCAGAACCAATACCGCGATTTCTTTGATAATTACCGACATAGTCGGCTGGTGGTGTCGTGATATCAGCTGAGTTTTGATAAGTTTCCGTACTCGAGTCTGGCTCGTGAACCATCTTTCCATGAAATTGTGATGTATTGAGAACCTTATCAAATTTTGAAGTAATTTTACTCATGAGTTCCTCTTCGGATTTATTATCTGAAATATGTTATTTATGAGCCTATTAGTATGATCATATCCGTCACTATTTTTAGCCAAGTTCTGTATTAACTTTGTATTTGATCCGACTGTCTCTCAAATTCTATTGATTTAGTCTATTTTTACAATAAAGTGATTTTAAAGATATATTAGGCTTCTTGCATAAGTTCTTATTATTTTCCTATGGAAGAAAAATAAACAGCGTTTAAACAATGATGAAAGAAGTCTATTCTATTTTTAAAATTTTCACGTTAAGTGAATAATATTATTCTTATCTCAATAATGGTACAAAAATAATATTTACATCCTCTGTCGGTTTAAAATTTTTCTCTGAGATTTTAAATTGAGTTGCATTTATTTTTTGTATATTTCCTTTCCAGCACAGTGAAATCAATTCATTTTTATCTCGCTCAATGATCATGTTAAAATTACCAATCGATTTCGCCCAGTTTGCTCCCGTTTTTAAAATATAACTCAATCCCATATAAGGTGGATTTTTATTTGGCATTTTGTTGAGTGCATTTTTAAAGCTCTGGTTGACACAGTGATCTTTTGCTATTCCATCGTCAAGATAGACCGAACCACCGACCAAAGGCCGATATTGATGCACAACATGCGTCACACTATTGGCTTTAAAGACTTGTTGCCAGCTATAAATAACTTGTGCCTCCCAATAAATGGAATCCTCTGGATGATAGGGTTTAATTAGTTTTTGTACTTTAGGCTGTTGGCAGCGGAAAATACGTTGATTTAACACCTCATCACTGATTTTCTGTGTCCACGGATTCATCAACTCTTGATCGCTCAAGCCACATTGTTTTAATTCTTGAGTCACATCAATCGAATCTTTCGTCCAATCTATCTCACCTTTTTGGTTCAACGCGGGCAAAAAAGCTCGCACATGCACAGATGCATCGATAAGTCTTTGATTGACTTTTACTTTAAAACTGTTAATAAAAGCATTTGTATCAGCAAAATCACTTTCACGTGAATTCCCAACTTTAGGCAAAGGAAATAAAATGTTTTCCTGAATATTATGAGGCGTTAGATTTTTAAACTCATATTCAACACGAATTTGTTTTTTACTGATAAATAGATTTTCTTTTTGCATACTGATGTTCGGATTTTTAACATAAGCGACTCCACCTGTTGCAACATATCCCGTTGAATCATTTGCATATAAAATAGGAACAGTAAAAATACCAATCAAACCAAGACATGTTATTTTTTTAATCATTATGATGATCTCTCTACTTTATTTAAATTATCTACATTATGAAACTTCTTTTAGCATTATTTGATCCTTTTATTTTTTTATTCATTAAGGCAAAGTAAAAGGAACTTAAAAGAAATTCTATTGCTTTTGATTGACATGCCATATTTCAAAAATTCTGTTTTTGTCTCTTCTAACTGAATTTTGTAGATTGCATTAACTTTAGCCCTTGATCATTAATTAAAATTACTTGTCTACAAATTCCCTCTGCATCACGTTGCTGTTCAAACAAAAAGACTGGCATCGGATCAAAACTATCAAAGAAACAAATTTCCTGTGCATCCATCGAATAAACTAAGGACTGATTGCCTACACCATCCAAAGTGTCATAAGAAACAATGACCATCTGTCCATTTTCAATTGCCCCTTGAATTTCAGAATAAGTGAGCGCCGAAAGTATAGGTATATTTAAAGCTTGGGCTTGTTGATAAATCAAACGTTCACTGTCATCGATATAAGGATCTGGATCTGTATAGAAAGACACATCAAAACCAAATTTTTTTAATGCAACCGCTAAAGCGACGGTAAATGTGCCATATTCTTGATCATGTTGAGTAGCCTGTATCAATTCCGAAATATCCATTTCAACGCCATGATGTTGAAATAACATCCACAGTGCAAAAATGCCACAGTTGGCTTCAAGGTTGACTAAGGACTCTGGAATTTCTAGCGCCATCACGTTGAACTCGTATTACATTTATTCGAATCATACACAAAACAGCGTTGGCACTGTAACAATTTATCAGTACAATAGCGCCACCAGTCGAGGGATGCTGCGACTTTTTCACAAGCTGATTTTTAAAAATAATCATGTGAAATCGCTAGGCTCGACGTCTGAAGCAGCTGAAAACTCAGTTAATCACGCTTCACAGAATAACGGCATCCGCGAACTGAATGATCAATATTTGTTTTTTAAAAAAGGAGATCGTGATGAACGCGGTTAATGCTTCATTTACAGATTATAAAGTTGCTGATATTTCCCTAGCGGACTACGGTCGTAAAGAGATCAAACTTGCCGAAGCAGAAATGCCAGCTTTGATCGGTTTGCGTAAACGTTATTCAGCAGCAAAACCTCTTGCTGGCGCAAAAATCTTGGGTTGTATCCACATGACAATCCAGACTGCGGTTTTGATTGAAACTTTGGTTGAACTTGGCGCTGAAGTTCGCTGGACATCTTGTAACATCTTCTCTACTCAAGACCATGCTGCCGCTGCAATCGCTGCAAGTGGTGTTCCCGTTTTCGCTTGGAAAGGTGAAACTGAAGAAGAATATGTGTGGTGTTTAGAACAACAGATCAATGTGAATGGTCAGCCTTGGGATGCCAACATGATCTTGGACGATGGCGGTGATTTAACTGCACTTGTTCATGAAAAATACCCTGCACTTTTAGAAAAAATTCACGGCATTACCGAAGAAACCACCACAGGTGTACAACGTCTTTTAGAAATGTGGAAAGATGGTTCACTTAAAGTTCCAGCAATCAACGTCAATGATTCGATCACGAAATCTAAAAATGACAACAAATACGGTTGCCGTCATTCTTTAAATGATGCGATTAAACGTGCAACGGATATGTTGCTTTCTGGTCGTCGTGCGCTGGTGATCGGTTATGGTGATGTGGGTAAAGGTTCTGCTCAATCGTTACGTCAGGAAGGCATGATCGTTCGCGTCACTGAAGTTGATCCGATTTGTGCAATGCAAGCCTGCATGGATGGTTACGAAGTTGTATCTCCATACAAAAATGGTGTGCAAACAGGTAAGAAAGAAGACATCAACCAAGACTTGTTAGGCAATACTGATCTTGTTGTGACCACAACAGGTAACTATCACGTCTGTGATTCTACAATGTTAGATAGCTTAAAAGCAGGTGCAGTGGTTTGTAATATTGGCCACTTTGATACCGAAATTGACACCGCTTATTTACGTGGCTACAAATGGGTTGAAGTCAAGCCGCAAGTCCATCAAGTTTATCGTTCAGAAGATGAAAGTAATTACTTGATCCTGCTTTCTGAAGGTCGTCTAGTCAATCTTGGTAATGCAACAGGTCACCCATCACGTGTTATGGATGGTTCTTTTGCAAACCAAGTATTAGGTCAAATGCATTTATTTGCTGAAAAATTTGCTGACTTACCATCTGATCAAAAACAAGCAGCGATTCGTGTCGAAGTGCTTCCTAAGAAATTAGATGAAGAAGTTGCTGCTGCAATGGTACTTGGCTTTGGCGGTGTATTAACCCAATTGACTCAAGTACAAGCAGATTACTTAGGCGTTCCTGTTGAAGGTCCATTCAAATCTGACGCTTATAAATACTAAGTTTTAATTTCCTCTCCCTAACCCTCTCCCTAAGTGAGAGGGAATATTCATTACCCGAATGAATATCAAAAAGTCCTCTCCTCTCAGGAGAGGATTTAGGAGAGGTGAAAAGAAATAAAAAAGGATTTGAAATGACGAAACGTGTTCCTATTTCTTTTGAATTTTTCCCGCCAAAAACTGACGCTGGTGCAGAAAAGTTAAAAATTGTTCACCAAGAACTCCAACTACTCAACCCTGAGTTTTTTTCGATTACTTATGGCGCGGGTGGTTCTACGCGTGAACGCACTTTAGCAGCCATCAATGACTTTAATGGTAAAGGCACAGCGGTCGCCCCTCACCTTTCTTGTATCGGCGATGATAAAGGTCGTATTGCTAAACTCCTAGACTTGTATCAATCACAAGGTATTAATCGTATCGTCGCGTTACGTGGTGATTTACCATCAGGTCAAGTTGGACTGGGTGAACTCCCATATGCACAAGACCTAGTACGTTTTATTCGTGAGCATTCAGGCGATCATTTTCATATTGAAGTCGCCGCTTACCCCGAAATGCATCCGCAGGCCGAAACATTTGATGCAGACATCAAGCGTTTTGTCGAGAAAGTTAACGCAGGTGCAAATGCAGGCATTACCCAGTTTTTCTTCAATCCAGATGCCTATTTCTACTTTATTGAACGCCTAGAAAAAGAAGGAATTACGATTCCAATTGCACCCGGGATTATGCCTATTACCAACGCCAGCAACCTCATTCGTTTTGCTGACGGTACAGGCGCTGAAATTCCTCGCTGGATTCGCAAACAACTTGCAGCCTATGGCGATGACAGTGCAAGCATTAAAGCTTTTGGTCATGAAGTTATTGTTAAACTTTGCGAACGTTTAATCGCAGGTGGTGCCCCAACACTTCACTTCTATTCAATGAACCAAACTGAACCTACTCGACAACTCGTTGTTGATCTCGGTTTAAACTAATTTGTACGAGCCTTACCCAATTATGAATCGCTTTTATATTGAAACAGAGTTAGATACCAATCAGTCTATAGAGTTAACTGAGTCAGTATTTCATCATTGGGTTCGTGTGCTTCGTGCAAAAGAGCAAGAGCAAGCCATCTTTTTCAATGGAAAAGGTGGTGAATATCTTGTAACGCTCACTGAAATTAATAAAAAAAATGCATTTGTCTCTGTTGATCACTTTGATCCCACTGATCGAACTCCGCCATTTCAAGTGCTTTTAGGTCAAGTGATGAGTAAAGGTGATCGCATGGATTACGCGATTCAAAAAGCAACCGAACTTGGCGTATCAACGATTCAACTGTTAACCAGCGAACGCTGTGAAATGCGACTTAAATATGAGCGTGACCAAAAGAAAATTGAACATTGGCAATCTGTTGCAATCGCAGCGTGTGAACAATGCGGTATGAACCGTGTTCCTAAAATTCTCGCTCCGATTTCTCTCGATGAATGGTTAGTTTCTGAACTCCCATCTTCTCGTTTTGTTTTAGCACCCAACAAAGACCAAGAAAATGTTTTACTTAATAGTTTATCTGAGATTGCCCTGCTCATTGGTCCAGAAGGTGGGCTCAGCGAAGCAGAAATCCAACAGTCTAATGAAAACGGTTTTCTAAACTGGTGTATTGGGGAAAGAGTTTTACGTACAGAAACAGCACCTGTCGTTGCGCTTTCAATTTTGAACTATCATTTTTAGTCAAAAGCCGACTAATTTAGTCGAAACAAATATTGATTTTCCATGTTAGGTATGACAACGTAAAACGACATTAACAAACACCTTCATTAACATTAAAAAAGTATTCTGATTTTATTTTTGTATTCACTTAATTGTTGTGTGAAATTTAACCGGAACATATTTATATGTCTGAACCACAAGAAACTGAATTGTACGATCATGTCGATACAGCTCATTTCAAAAGCTCGATCAGACAGAGTAAAGCCTTACTCATTAATTTATTTTTACTCTGTATTTTTGACTATTTGTTATATCGTTTATTTTATAGTCCTGTTTCTTCTTTGTGTTTTAATATCTGGATTGCTGTTAGCAGTTTATTTTTTATAATTTGTTGGAGCATTTCTGAGTTTTATTTTAAAGAAAATCACTATGGTCTCAACAGCGCTAATCGTTGGATGCAATTTATTTGCTTCGGTAGTGGTGTAGTCATTGGTACAGGCATCTTATTAATCAATTTTAATTTGACATCGCTTAATCCCCCCTTAACAGCAGCTCATGTATTAACCTTAAGTTCAGTCTTATACATGATTACTGGGATTATTTGTCTGACTTATCTCACTCAATCTCTCAGACTTTTTTTTCTGGTTTTTTTACCTACTATTTTGCCTCTGTTTATTTCGCAGTTTGCTCATCCACAAACAGCTTATTCTTTATTTTATGTGGCATATAACTTTATCTTAATCATTTTTGTTTTTAGTGCATTTGCGTCTCATCGTAATAAACGGCGAATGTCGATTTTATTTTTCAAAAATAAAGAACTCAAACTAAATGCCGAAGAGCAAGTTAAATGGACCGATGAACTTTATCAACAGCTACAAGTTGAAATGGATAAATCCAAAGAAATTGAACTACAATTGCAACTGCATAATCAACTCCTTGAGCAAAAAGTCAAAGAAAGAACTTATGATATTGAAAAGATGAACGAAAGATTAGAAAACAACGCCCAAAATTTAAGATTAGCTCATGAAATTGCAGGAATTCGCCCGTGGCACTGGGATATTGAACACCGTAAAATCGAACTGACCACACCAGAACAAGATAGGATTACCAAAGATTGGAAATCACATCAAAGTTATCTTGAAAAAATTATCCATCCTGATGATTTATTGTTTGTCAAAAGAGCACTGTATCGACATTTAAGAGGCTACACATCACGTTTTGATGTGATCATGCGGATTCAATATGACGATCATTGGTACTGGGTGCAGGAAGTCGGTCAGGTGGTTTTGCGCCATCCACAAAGTAACATTCCTTTGCGAATGGTAGGTATTCGACGCGATATCAGCCAAGAGAAAAAAGATCAGGATCGACTCAAACTTGCGGCTAGTGTCGTTCAACAGGCAGCCGAAGGCATATTCGTTCTGGATGAAAATCTATGCTATGTCGATGCCAATCCTTGTTATGAGCAACTCACTGGATTTAAAAAACAGGAAATATTGGGCAAGCATTTATTTGATATTACCCAAAATGATAAATTCCAACAAAAAAACATGCACCTCAATATCACTAAGCAACTCTTACAAAAAGGTGAATTTGATGGTGAATTAAACGAGAATTTTTTATCAGGCAAAGAAGTCTCAATCTGGACGCATATCAATGCTGTTAAAAATGACAATGACCAAATTATTAATTATATCGGCATTGTCTCTGATCAAACTGAGAAAAAACGCCAAGAACAACGTTTATCTTATCTGGAAAATTACGACACACTCACCGATCTGCCAAATCGTTTTTATTATAACTATCAGCTTCATCAGTATTTAGTGAGTCAAAAAGATCCAATTAAACAGTTTGCAGTCATTCGTTTTAATATCGACCGTTTTAGAACATTAAATGAGTTTCTGACCAATAATGGTGGGGATGAGTTATTAAAAAAAGTCGCACAACGTTTGCGTTTAACTACACCTGAAGCACTGTTGGTCGCCCATTTAAATGGCGATGACTTTGCTATTCTTTATGAGATTTCACATATTCGCCCCTCTATCGAACAACATTGTTCTCGTATCTTTGAAAGTTTTATTGAACCTTTTCATGTTCAAGGTCATGACATTGTTGTTACTGTTTCGATGGGTGTCGCCTACTATCCTGAACACGGTCGTCAAATTGACAGTTTAAATAATCATGCTGAACAAGCTTTAAATGATGCTAAACGTTTAGGTGGCAATACCGTTTGTTATTATTCACCTGAAAAATCAGCATTATTAACTCAAGGCGTGAATATTGAACGTGAACTTCGTAATGCCATCAAAAATAATGAATTGGTCGTTTATTATCAGCCAAAAGTCTGCGCACAAAGCCACGATGTTTATGGCTTTGAAGCATTGGCGCGCTGGAATCATCCAACACGTGGATTAATTGGGCCTGACCTCTTTATTCCAATTGCGCAAGAAACCAGCCTTATTTCTGATATTGGTCGATTTGTGATCATGGAAACCGCTAAACAAATCAGGATTTGGGACGATTTAGGTTTTAAAAATATTTGCGTTTCAGTCAATGTCGTCGCCCAGCAGATTCATCGCGGTCAATTGCTCAACGATCTGGATGATGCCATGCAGTATTATCAAATTAACGGTAAAAAATTAGAACTTGAGATTACAGAGTCTTCACTCATGGACAGCTCTGAAATCGTTCAGGAAATGTTACAGGAAATTAAGCAAAGAGAAATTTTCATTTCGCTGGATGACTTTGGAACCGGTTATTCTTCTTTGGCGTATCTAACCGAATACCCAATTGATATTTTAAAAATTGATCGTAGTTTTATTTCTAAAATTGGAAATCCAAAACAGGAAGCTATCGTAAGCGCCATGATTGCCATGGGCAAAGCCATGAACCTGACTTTAGTGGCTGAAGGTGTCGAAACACAAGAACAGGCTGACTTTTTGAACCAACAAAAATGCGATATTTTGCAGGGCTTTTTATTTTCTAAACCGCTCAATCCTGAAAAGAGTACTGAGTTTTTAAAAACCCACAAATGTGTGGGTGAATAATTTATTCCGCTTTGAAAACCGTGAGTTCTAAGCAAATTGATAGTTTTTGACTGTGCGTAAAGCCCAACTAATGTTATATTCGAACGGCTTTACCCGTTACACCCAAGCATTCACTAGTTAACTCTTGTAACAATCGAGATTCAGATGGACGATCAATCATTAAAACAGGCTGCTTTGTATTATCATGAACATCCTACTCCAGGGAAAATCAGCGTTACACCAAGCAAGCAACTTGTCAATCAGCATGACTTGGCTCTTGCTTATTCTCCGGGAGTTGCAGCTCCATGTTTAGAGATTGAACGCGATCCTTCTACAGCGGCAAAATATACTGCGCGCGGAAATTTGGTCGCAGTGGTCAGTAATGGTACGGCAGTTTTAGGTCTTGGTAATATTGGACCTTTGGCATCTAAGCCTGTTATGGAAGGTAAAGGCGTTCTCTTTAAAAAATTTGCGGGCGTAGACGTTTTTGATATTGAAATTGCAGAAAATGATCCCGATAAAATCGTGGACATTGTTGCTGCTTTAGAACCTACTTTTGGCGGTATTAACCTCGAAGATATCAAAGCCCCAGAATGCTTTTATATAGAGAAAAAACTTCGTGAACGCATGAATATTCCTGTGTTTCATGATGACCAACATGGAACCAGTATTATTGTGGGTTCAGCATTATTAAATGCACTGCAACTGGTCAACAAAAAAATCGAAGACATTAAAATTGTAGCGTCAGGCGCTGGTGCTGCAGCATTATCTTGTCTGGATTTATTATGTGCACTTGGTGTGCGTAAAGAAAACATCACCGTTGCCGATTCACGTGGACTTTTAACCACGTCTCGTGATGGTCTAGATGATTCTAAAAAGCGCTATGTTCAAGATATTCCACAAACCAAACTTCATGAAGTTATGGCGGGTGCGGATATGTTCTTAGGTCTTTCTGCGGCAGGTATTTTGACCAAAGAAATGGTCAAGGAAATGGCAGAAAATCCAATCATCTTTGCATTGGCAAATCCAGATCCTGAAATTTTACCTGAACATGCACACGAAGTTCGTCCTGATGTCATTATGGCGACTGGTCGTTCAGACTATCCAAATCAGGTAAACAATGCACTTTGTTTCCCTTACATTTTCCGTGGGGCACTTGATGTAGGTGCAACCACGATCAATGAAGAAATGAAAATTGCCTGTGTGCATGCCATCGCGCGTATGGCACACGTAGAAGCAGATGCTGCAACCTATGGTGAGAAATCTGCTTCATTTGGTCGTGATTACCTGATTCCTCGTCCATTGGATCAGCGTTTGATTCTTGAAATCGCGCCTGCCGTTGCAAAAGCAGCCATGGATTCAGGTGTTGCCACTCGTCCGATCGAAGATTTTGCAGCATATCGTCAAAAATTGTCTGAGTTTGTCTATAACTCAGCGTTTATGATGAAACCGATTTTCTCTCAAGCAAAAACTGATCCTAAACGTATTGCGTATGCAGAAGGTGAAGATCAACGTGTCCTTCGCGCTGCACAAATCGCAGTAGATGAAGGCATTGCCTTTCCAATTTTGGTCGGTCGTACAGCGGTCATCGAAAACAATATCAAAAAACTAGGCTTACGTTTAGAACATGGCACTAATATTGAGATTGTAGACCAAGAAAAAAATCCGCTCTATGAAGAGTTTTGGAAAGATTATCACCACACCATGCAACGTAAAGGTGTTACAGAGGAATACGCGCAACGTGAAGCACGTCGCCGCTCGACACTGATCGCCGCATTGTTGGTTAAATTTGGCAAAGCGGATGGCATGCTATGTGGTACATATAGTAGTTATGATATCCATCTCGACTTTGTGAGCAATGTCATTGGACTTAAAGAAGGTGTAAACAACTTCTTTACCCTCAATGCATTGATGCTAGAAGATCGTAATCTGTTCATTGCTGATACCTATGTGAATACTAATCCGACCGCAGAGCAATTAGTGGATATGACCATTATGGCTGCTGAAGAAGTTCGCCGTTTTGGTATTACGCCACGTATTGCTTTGCTTTCGCATTCAAGCTTTGGTAGCGACCAGAATGATCCAAGCGCGAAAAAAATGCGTGAAGTTTATCGCTTGTTATCTGAACGCGCGCCTGAGCTAGAAGTTGAAGGTGAAATGCATGGTGATGCAGCACTTGATGAAAGTATTCGTCACTTTGCATTTCCAAATTCGCGTTTCAAAGGTTCTGCAAATCTGTTGATCATGCCGAATCTGGATTCAGCGAATATTTCCTTTAACTTACTGAAAGCCACTTCTGGGAACAATGTCACGATTGGGCCTATTTTACTGGGTGCAGCAAAACCTGTGCATATTTTGACACCAACCGCAACAACACGTCGTGTCTTGAATATGACAGCATTGACTGTCGCAGAAATTCAGCAAAGCGGTGGCTAATTCTTTAAACTTAAGAGATTAGAAAAGCTTAACTTTGTGACTTGAGAAAACCTCTGTTCTGTAGCATCATGAGCTTAAGAACAGAGGTTTTTTCATGCATGTTTATTTAGTAGGCGGTGCCGTACGCGATTTTTTACTTGGGCACCCCTATCACGAAAAAGATTATGTCGTGGTGGGAGCAACACCACAGCAATTGCTTGATCAGGGCTATCAGCCTGTTGGTAAAGATTTTCCTGTATTTCTACATCCACAAACCAAAGATGAATATGCCCTTGCGCGTACCGAACGTAAATCGGGTATCGGCTATCATGGTTTTCAATTTTTTACCGATCCAGACGTCACACTTGAAGATGATTTGATTCGACGTGATCTCACGATTAATGCCATTGCGATGGATGAAACTTCAGGTGAGATTTTTGATCCTTATGGTGGTCGACAAGATCTGGAACTTAAACTCCTACGTCATGTATCCAATGCTTTTTTAGAAGATCCGCTTCGCGTATTACGAGTTGCACGATTTGCAGCACGTTATTTTCAATACGGGTTTAGCATTGCTCCAGAAACATTGAATTTGATGCAACAATTAAGTCAGTCTGGTGAATTAGATGCGCTCACACCTGAACGTGTCTGGAAAGAAACCTCCAGAGCCTTGATGGAAACTCATGCCAATGTATATTTTGAAGTTTTACATCAATGTGGCGCACTAAAAGTTTTATTTCCAGAAATCGAAGCTTTATTTGGTGTACCACAACGCCCTGAATACCATCCTGAAATTGACTGTGGCATTCATACCTTGATGGCCTTGCAACAAGCGTGTAATGCCCATTACTCACTTGATGTACGCTATGCGGTTTTAGTACATGACTTGGGTAAAGCACTTACGCCTATTGATGAACTTCCACGTCATATCATGCACGAAGAACGTGGTGTTGCACCTGTTCAAGATTTATCTGATCGATTAAAAGTTCCAACACAACTTAAACAATTGGCAGTTTCAGTCTGTAAAGAACATTTAAAATGTCATCAGGCTATGACCTTAAAACCAGGAACCCTATGGCGTTTACTGCAACGTTTGGATGTTCTAAGACGTCCTGAACGAGTTGAAGCGTTTATTCAAGCCTGTGAATGTGATGCACGCGGTCGATTAGGTTTAGAAGATCGTGCGTATCCACAAGCAGAATATATGCGTAAAGCCATGCATATTGTCCGTTCAATTAAAGCTTCAGATTTGCCTGAAGATATTCATGGCGCAGAGATTGGTGAAATGCTCATTCAATATCGAATTGATGCTTTGGCTGATCTCAAACAGCAACATGAGAATAACGTTTAGATTGCACGGTATAAAATTGCATAAAAAAAACCTGAGAAAATCTCAGGTTTTTTTTATCAATGGCTTAAATTAAGCTTCTGGCGCTGGGCTATATTGCTCAATTAAAGGTTTTAACTCACCATTTTGGAACATTTCCAGCATGATATCGCTACCACCGACCAACTCACCATTGACCCAAAGCTGTGGGAAAGTCGGCCAATTCGCAATTTGTGGCAGTGTTGCACGAATATCTGGATTTTCCAGAATATTCACATAGGCAAATGGACGACCAATTTGACTGAGTGCTTCAACCGCACGCGCAGAGAACCCACATTGTGGAAACTGCGGAGTGCCTTTCATATAAAGTAAAACCGAGTGCTTAGCAATTTGATCGCGAATCAGTGCTTCGGTGTCACGTGCTTGTTCAGTCATAGATAAATCCTCAACTATTCTGCGACTATTATACCTAAAACCAGTGTGTTTGTTAGGATAGAACATGATAATTCTATTTTAATTTCGTTTAGCCCTTTCATTCTGCGGTTGTTTTTGCTTATATAAACCCTTTCCTTTTATTCAACAGATAAGAGTTCGTCATGAATCACATTACTCTCGCCCCTGTACAACCTGATCAACCTTCACATTTGATGGCAACCTATGGCCGCCAAGCGATCAGTTTTGTACGAGGACGAGGTTCTTATCTTTATACAGAAGATGGCACAGAATATCTGGATGCTCTCACAGGTATAGCCGTTTGTGGCTTAGGTCATTCGCATCCTGTTATTGCAGAAGCGATTGCTGAACAGGCAGCCACTTTAATTCATACCAGCAACCTATTTGAAATCCCGTGGCAAACTGCTGCGGCACAAAAACTGGCCGAAGTTTCAGGCATGCAGGAAGTTTTCTTTTCCAATAGCGGCGCTGAAGCTAACGAAGGCGCAATTAAAATTGCACGCAAGTACGCCAGCCAACAAGGCATTCAAAATCCTAAAATCGTCGTTGCTGAAAAATCTTTTCATGGCCGTACGTTGGCGACGCTATCTGCAACAGGTAACAGTAAAGTTCAGGAAGGTTTTTTTCCTCTAGTTGAAGGATTTATTCGTGTGCCTTTCGGAGATTTGGAAGCATTGCAGGAAGTTGCTTTGCAACATCCCGATATTGTCGCGATTTTGATTGAACCGATCCAAGGTGAAGGTGGGATCAATACTGCACCGCAGGGTTTTAGCTATCTAGAAGATGTTCGCGCTCTATGTAATCAGCATAACTGGCTGATGATGCTCGATGAAATCCAAACTGGAAATGGTCGTACAGGTCAATATTTTGCATATCAACATACCAATATTGTTCCAGATGTTTTAACGACTGCTAAAGGTTTGGGAAATGGCTTTCCTATTGGTGCTGTAATGACTCAAGCCAAAGCTGTAGGCATACTCGGGCCAGGTAGCCATGGTTCAACCTATGGTGGAACTGTGCTAGGTTCACGTGTGGTTTATACGGTGATTGATACGATTCAGAAAGAAAATGCCGTAGAAAATGCTGCAAAAGTAGGAAGCTACATTGTCGAGCAGCTACGTGAGCAACTTTCTGGTTTAAATGTCGAAGTGCGTGGTTTTGGGATGATGATTGGTGTTGAATTACCAAAAGCCTGCCCTGAAATGGTCGCTATCGCACGTGATGAATATAAATTGATTGTCAATGTTACCGCGGGTTCTGTAGTACGTTTACTGCCGCCTCTAAATATGACTCAAGAACAAGCAGATGATTTATTATCGCGTTTAGTTCCAGCCATTAAGCAATTTTTAGCTTAAGTTTTAAGTTAAAAGCGTCTGTTTGAAAGCCACAATCATGTTGTGGCTTTTTTATTTTCTTGAGTCATATCAATATATTTACTAAATAATCATAGGATACTATAATATAAAAAATTACATTCTAATCAAACTGCATGAAGACGAAATTTATAACCAGCATAGTAGTTTTAAATGTATGTTCAACTATGAGTTATGCAGCAGATATAGATTGCACAGGCTATATCAAAACTACAGAATCCGTTATGCAAGAAAGGCAAAATGGAAAAAATATTCGAGATCTTGTTAATCTTGCAAAAATACAAAAAGATAATGCGAGAACCCCTGATGAAATAGAGCTTTCGAATCTTTATACTGCATTTACCATTATTGCTTCAAATGAACCTATAGGACAAAATGATCAAGAAAAAGAATTCGCTATCGCAAAAGCGAAATATATAGGGGAATCCCTATGTAAAAAATACAAACAAAAATAAATTCACGTTATAGATGAAATGATTAAACTTTATATCTTCGTGACTTTTATGACTATAACGACCTTATCTCATGCGGCGACTCAGGGAGATATCCGTCAATTTTCAATTTCATTATGTGAGTCCGTATCTGATTTTTCCAAAATAGTCATGCAAGCAAGACAACAAAATTTAAAGGCTGAAACGGTTAAAATTTTTATAGAAAAAGGCTTAAAATTACACCAAAAAGAAAATTCGAAAATCAATGATACTGCACTCCAGACACTACTGGAAGAAATGGTTGATGAAACTCAATTTTTTCCTATTTACTCTACAGAATCTGAAAAAAATTTTATGATGAATATGTATCCAGTTTTTGTTTTGAATCGTTGTCATGAAAATCTCAAAACTTTAATTCATGACTAATGTATCTCCATATAAATGAATAAAGAATGATGCTTTTATAGTAATAGAATTAAAAAATCGAGCTATTGGCATAACTCGATTTTTTTACCTGCTGTATTTACGGATATACGAAGCTTTTAAGAGGCTTCCTGAAAAGTTCGTCCACCGGGTAACTGGCTAAAATACTGCTTTAACGCATCCAGACAACGATGAATCTTCATCGGCTGTTGTTCACGCTTAGACGTAATTGCATACAGTGTAAAAGCAGGTAGATTCCAATCTGGTAAGACTTCAACCAAAGAACCATTTACAAGCTCTTTTTGTACATCCAAGTACAGAATTCTGGTTAAACCATGCCCTTGTTGACATAAAGATTTCGCGACAAAAACATTATTCGTTTGTAGACGAGTTTTCATGTCTATCGTTACGGACTCACCATTTGTAGCATGCTGAAATGAAAAGTGTTGGTAATTATTCATTAGATTTACAGGAATCAGATCATGATTCTTTAAATCTTCAGGACGCGAAATGGGGGCTGATTGATTCAAATAGCTTGGTGAAGCGACCAAAACCTGATCGACACGTGCCATTGGAATAATAGTTAAGTTTTGATCCTCAATTTTTGGGCTCATACGAATGGCAATATCAATGCGCCCTTCGATAAGATCAATATATCGATGATCTGCTTCAAAATTTACAGATAGTCCACGATGTGCAGACATCCAGTGAGATAAAGCTGGGACAACATGTAAGGCGCCTAATTCGGGAGTAGTTGCAATACGCAAATCTCCAACCAAATCATCACGCAATTCATTAATACGAATCTTGCCACGTTCCGCAGCAGCTAGCATTTCCTGGCAACTGTGGAAAAAAGCTTGTCCAGCCTCAGTTAAGCTTAATTTACGGGTAGAACGGTGAAGAAGTGTTACTTCCATGTCCTGCTCTAGAGACCGAATCTGTTGACTCACTGCACTGGTGGTAATACCCAGATCACGGGCGGCACCACTAAACGAACTTTTCTCTACAACACAAGCAAACACTCCCATTGCTCGAAGTTGATCTAACATAAATTTCCCTCTAAACTTATGAGATGCAGTTATCATTATTTGATAAAGGCATCTCATTGTATTATACGGAGAAATTTAGCTTTTGCATTATTTAATTTCAACTTTCAACTAGTTCATTGGGATAATATTTGCAGGATTAATGGGTTTACCATCTAAGCGAATTTGGAACTCTAACATGACGCGATTGGTGCCAGATGAGCCCATTTCCGCAATTTTTTGTCCTGCTGTGACGTTGTCGCCACTTTTAACCAGCATTTTACTGTTATGCGCATAAGCCGTAATGTAGCCATCAATATGTTTGATCAACACTAAATTACCGTACTCTTTAAGTCCATCCGCAGCATAGACAACTTGCCCATTTGCTGCTGCATAAATTGGGTCACCTAGTTTTCCACCATAGCGTAGACCTTTTACATTTGTTGCTGGATTAAATTGCTGAATCACGGGTCCAGCCGATGGTTTTACCCAACGTAAACTGGTTGAAGTTGGCGTTGCTGTAATAACGGGTGCTGTTGTTACAGGTGCAACAGCTGGAGTGACTGGACGAGATATCGTCTGTGTTGTCGTCGATGGTGTTGTAGGCAGTGCAATCGTTTGACGTTGTATTGGTGCAGCTTGGGTAATAGGTTGCGTCGTCGTGGTACGTTTGGCTGTGGAACCTTTTAAACGTAAGGACTGGTTGACATAAATTCGATATGGTGGCGCGATATCATTTAATTGTGCAATATTGATGTAATTCAAACCATAACGCGCAGCAATTCCACTCAAGGTATCTCCTGAGCGCACCGTATAATAATCCGGTGAATTCATTACACGGGTTGAATTTGAAATTTGCGGCTTAGAAGCGCAACCTGTTATTGCAAGTGCGGAGACAACCGCCACAGATATCATTATTTTTTTTAGAAATCTATGGCTTGAAATAAACGCGATTTCACTTTCATGTCGAAGCAATGGCATCGATCTCCCTCTCTCATCAATATAAAACAACAGACATTTGCGCTAAGAGTACCAAAAAAGGACGAAGACGCACGTTCATCGTCCTAATTTTCACAAAGTTATAACATTCTGCACCGTTTAACGATGGGTTTATTTTCAAATAGATCCAGATAATGATTTTTGCAAATCTTCAAGTATTCCATAGTTAGTTGCATCCATCTGAATAGGCGTAATGCTGACATAACCATTGGCAACTGCAAAAAAATCGGACTGGGCATGGCTAGGTGTTCTTTTAGGATCTGTCACCGCCTCACCAGCGAGTCCAATCCAGTACACTTGTCGACCACGCGGATCAACATGGCTCGTAATTGGCTTAGACTGTGCACGAAGCCCCTGATATGTGATCTTTTCACCCATAAGTTCTGGCACATCTGGAATATTAATATTCAAAATATGACGAGGCGGTAACTGTGGTAAGCCTCGCGCGATAAAATCATGTACCCATTGAGCGGCAACTGCATAATCATCTGCATGTTCATAAGACCGCACATTGCTGCCTGCCAGAGACACAGCAATAGCAGGCTGCTTCATTAAACGTCCTTCAAACGCAGCACCGACTGTACCTGAATAAAGCACATCATCACCGAGATTCGCCCCACTATTAATGCCACTCACAACAAGATCAAATTCAAAATCGAACAAACCATTCATGGAAAGATAGACACAATCCGCCGGTGTACCATTGACTGCCCAGACATCCTGTGCAATTGGAATGGGACGTAAAGGACGATCTAAGGTCAACGCACTAGAAAATCCACTTCGCTCACTTTCTGGAGCGACCACAACAACACGACCTAAGGGTTTTAAAGCTTGCGCAAGCGCCTGAATGCCTGGTGCAAAGACACCATCATCGTTGGCTATAAGAATATTCACAAAACACGATCTCGATAAATGACTGATGAGGTTATTCAATTGAAATATTCATTGAATTATATATATTTAGCGACTAAATTCATTAATAATTTTGTGAAACCATGAGAACGTCATCTATATCACGCTTTTGTTTATTTACTTTAACGGCAATCACATTTAGTCAAATGGCATTTGCAAATGAAGCATTGTCTCAGGCAGAACGCAATGCTTTAGTCAAAGAAGATATTGCAGGAACACAAGTTTTAAGTGAAGTTTGCCCTACTCTGATTGGGAAAAATGCGACATTTGAGCAAAATATTCAAAAATTGATTCAAACGAATCTAAAAGCCTATTCGGGTCAAAATATGACGTTTGCAGCATTACAAACTGATGCTGAATATAAATCTCTATTGGCTGACGCACATCAAACACTCAAAGAAACTTCGACTGATGAACAAAAAACAGTATGTGAAGATGTTTTAAGTTATCAAGAATAAGTTGTCGATCTGGTCAAATTTTGGTTCTAAATAATTCCATTACTTAGAACCTTGTTCTGCATAAGTTCTACAGCAAAGATACAAATTAAAACTGCTTTTCATGCTATAAGTGATTCAAATTCTTTAAGTCTTATTTTGAGTTTGAGTTTTTATGAAAAAAAATGTGTTTAAAATAGCTGGATTATCATTTCTCCTCGCTTCTAGCGTTTTCACCAGCACTGCCTTTGCCAAAGACAAAAAAGCTGAATCTGAACAAATTGAAGTTACCCCAACTTCTGATAACGTTACCCCTCAAGAACTTGCAGCAATTTATGTCTTGTCTGAGGTGTGTCCAAGCTTGATTGGTAAGGATTTAAAGTTTAATAAAGCTTATGAAAACTTGGTCAAAGCTTATTTAAACAATGAACCAAACGCTGTTGAGGTTTTAAAGAAACGTGCTAAAAGCAAAGAATTTCAACCTGCTTTGAAAGAAGCACGTGCAGATGCCAAAAAAGCATCTGATGATGACAATCGCCAAATTTGCGATGATGTCCGTAATTATTATTCGAAATAACTGATTATTTACAATATGTATGAAATAAGCCGACTTTTAACGTAGAAGTCGGCTTGGCTTTATCCTAAAATGCTAGGCTCGTCTGCTTCACACAAGTTATCGGAACGCCTAGAATGATTCAAAAAAGCACCTTTGCTGCACTTATACTCTTACCATCATTTACCTATGCAGCAACTGTTTTATCCTCACCCCCAGAATTAAATAATAAATCTTATGTCTTAATGGATTATGAGACGGGGCAAATTCTCGCATCGAAGAATGAAAACGAACATCTTGCCCCTGCCTCAATGACCAAAATGATGACCAGTTATATCATTGAGCAAAAACTTTTAAAGGGTGAATTGACTGAAAATGAAAGCGTTCGCATGAACGAATCCGCATGGTGTCGTGGCAGCAGTGCAGAATCGTGTATGTACGTTCCTTTAAATGGTACAGCGACCGTTCTGGAAATGTTACGCGGTATTATTGTGCAATCGGGTAACGATGCTTCTGTTGCAATGGCTGAGCATATTGCAGGCAACGAAGGAACATTTGCCCACATGATGAATCAGGAAGCTAAGCGTATTGGCATGTCCAATACTCACTTTATTAACTCAACAGGGATGCCAGCTGACGGTCATTATTCTTCTGCAAAGGATATGGCGCTTCTTGCACAACATATTATCAAAGACAGTTCAAAATATTACCCGATTTATTCTGAAAAAGAATTTACCTTTAATGGAATCAAACAAGGTAACCGTAATGCGTTACTTTATACAGATCCAAGCGTTGATGGTTTAAAAACAGGTCATACCAACGAAGCTGGTTTTTGTATGACCACATCAAGTAAGCGCGGTCCTATGCGTTTAATCTCTGTGATCTTTGGCACACCAAGCATGAACGAACGTGCTTCTCAAACACGTACATTATTGGCTTGGGGTTTTTCTAACTTTGAAACCGTCAATGTTCAACCTGCAAACCAAGTTCTAGCGAAAGCTAAAGTCTGGTTTGGTAAGGAAGATGAAGTTCAAATTGGTCTAGCTGAAAACTTCAATGTTACTATGCCAAAAGGTCAAGCGGATAACATCAAAACTCAACTAGTGATTCAGCCTAAACTGAATGCGCCTTTGGCGAAAGGTCAAGTGGTAGGTAAATTGGTGGCAAGTCTTGATGGTAAAGTCATTGCTGAAAAACCACTTGTGGCTTTAAAGCCTGTAGAAGAAGCAGGTTTCTTCGCGCGTATGATCGATCATATCAAAATGTTTTTTAGTAACTTATTTTAATCATTTTTAAAAGACTTCATTCATTAGTCCCTTTTATTTCTGCCTATGGGAGAAAAATAAAGAGAGTTTAAACAATGATGAAAGAAGTCTAAAGTCAGTCATTTGAGCATTCAGGTACTTAGTCTGAATGCTTTTTTATTTTATAATTCCCTAATCTTTGACTTTGAAGCTCACCATGACCCAAAACATTCGACCTTATTTAGATCAATACCCACAAATTGATGAGAGTTGTTATATCGATGAAATGTCTGTGGTGGTTGGGGATGTTCAATTGGCTGAAAATGTTTCTGTCTGGCCTTTCGCCGTGATTCGTGGTGATGTTAATCATATTCGCATTGGTAAAAACAGCAATGTGCAAGATCACTCCATGCTACATGTGACACATAAGCAAACTGGCAAACCTGAAGGCTCTCCTTTAATTATTGGTGAAGATGTCACCGTTGGTCATCATGTGACTTTACATGGTTGTACAATTGGCAATCGGGTTTTAATCGGCATCAATACCGTGATTTTGGATGACGTGATCGTTGAAGATGATGTGATGATTGGTGCAGGTAGTTTGGTTCCACCACGTAAAGTTCTAGAAAGTGGATATTTGTATGTCGGAAGTCCTGTTCAAAAAGTACGGCCTTTAACCGATAAAGAAAAAGCCTTTTTACCTTATTCAGCGCAGAATTATGTGAAGGTGAAAAACAACTATATCAAACAGGAAGATGCTTAATCTGATAAGTTAAGGAATTGATTTTTTATTGGATAGTTTTAGAGTCTGCTGATATTTCTCTAGGATCAATACCAAAATTACGAAAAATAGTTTCTAACTTTGACCAGTGTTAATCATTCAGCATTGTACGTGGCATAGCGATTAGTGAATTTAGTTTGGCGATTGCATTTTACTTACTCGCTATTTTTTTATACAGCAAATATCAACACGCCCTATTCATCCAATAAAAAACTCGGCTATGATTTTACCGAGTTTTTTTAAGATTGTTTAAAATTTAAATTAAGAACGTCTGTACTACTTTTCCAGTCAAAGTCTGATTTAAAAGTGGTGTATTTTTACCACTAGACAGAATACTTTTCTTTTCTAGTGTCCACTGTAAATCAGGATCAACTAATACCCAGCCTTTTTCAGCCTGCCAACGCTCTAACATATTCGCAACTTGAGCAGGTGCTATGGTCACTTTCTCTACCCACTCAAGTGGTTCAAACAATCCTTCTTTGACCAGTTTTACGCCTAAAGCCACATAGGTATCAAAAGCACTAATCCCAGGTAAAGTTTCTGCAAATGGCATCATTTTGGCCGAACTACTCAACGGTTCATGATGCGTACAAATGGCATCGATTACACCTGATTTTACTGCTTGACGTAATTGTTGTTTATCTTGTTCAGAACGCAAAGGCGGACGTACATGAGCCAATGAATTAAAACCATCAATTAAGGATTCAGTTAAATGTAACTGATGCATGGCAACATCAGCAGTTACAGGTAGCCCCTTTGCTTTGGCAGCCTCAATCAGCTCAATGGATTTTCCAGAAGAAATAAGACCAAAATGTGCACGAACGCCTGTGGCTTCAATCATGATAAGATATTTCGCAATCGCAATGGTTTCTGCAATTGCAGGAATCATTGGCAAACCCTGACGTGAAGCGATAAAACCTTCATGCACGCAGCCATCTTTGGATATTTGCGCTTCTTCTGGATAAAACACTACGGTTAAGCCCAAACCTGCTGCATATTCCAGTGTACGAATGACCACATCATCATCTTCAAAAGATGCATTGGCATTTGACACGGCGGTACAGCCACCCTTTTTAAGTGCTGCCATATTCGCAGGTTGTTTACCCATTAAGCCTTGGGTCTGCGCGCCAATAATGTGTAGATGAAACTGTCCATCTGTCCATGCTTTCTCAATTAAGCCGTGAATCAAGGCCCCATTGTCCTGCACGATTGGTTTAGAATCTGGTGGCGTAATCACATGCAAAATACCATTTTCACGTGCAGCCTTACCTTCAGACTTCAAAGTACCATGCTGTTGTTGACCTGGTTCACGCACTCGTGCGCACAAATCTACCATGGTCGGTATCAGCCATTTGCCTTGTGCATCGATACTTTCATCAATATGCTCAAGTGATTCAACACGTTTACCATTTTTTAAATAAACAGTTGTAATTAGGTCAATTTTCTCTACAGGATCAAGTAAACGGACATTTTCAAGTTTGATATTGCTCATAATGTTGACCCTTATACCGCGGTTGCTTCGATTAAACCCTGTTGCTGTAACTGCCCTTGCATTGTGAGTGCCAGAACCGCCATACGCACCGCAATACCATTGGTCACCTGATGCAAAATCACAGAGCGCGGGCCATCCGCAATACTGGAATCAATCTCAACACCACGATTCATTGGCCCCGGATGCATCACAATACAATCTGGTTTCGCCAACGCCAAACGTTCTTGATTCAGTCCATACATACGATAAAATTCTGCTTGAGAAGACAATGCAGGCGAATCAATTCGTTCATTTTGAATACGTAAAGCAATGATCACGTCACAATCTTTAACGCCTTCGTCCATTTTATTAAATAGGCGAACATGATCACCATATTCACTAAAACCAACTGGCAATAAAGTATTTGGTGCAATCACGCGAATATCTTGACAGCCCAATGTCTGCAAAGCCGCAATATCTGAACGCGCAACACGGGAATGTTTAATATCACCAATAATCGCAACACTGAGTTCTTCAAAGGGTTTATGGGTATCACGACGAATGGTGAGCATATCCAGCATGGCTTGCGTTGGATGGGCGTGACGTCCATCGCCTGCATTAATAATCGCTAGATTTGGACAGACATCTTTAGCAATAAAATGTGCCGCACCTGAAGAGGAATGACGTACCACAAAGATATCTGCCGCCATCGCCTCCAAGTTCCAGAGCGTATCTCGCAAGGTTTCCCCTTTAGAGGTACTTGAACGTGCAATATCAATATTCAATACATTGGCAGACAAGCGTTTCGCTGCCGCCTCAAAAGTAGTACGGGTACGGGTGGAGTTTTCAAAAAATAAATTCATCACGGTACGCCCTTCAAGTAATGGCGTGGTGATCAATTGATTTTGATCATTTATAAAAGATTGCGCGGTATCGAGAATTTTTGTAAGCGTTTCTTTGGAAAGACCTTCGATGGTCAAAAAGTGTTTTAAATTGCCCTGCTGATTGAGCTGAATCTGACTCGGTGTATGCAATGCCGCCAAGTGCATGAGAGATTCCTTAGACGTTAAGTTAAGGCATTATACAGATCTTTTTCTCAATCGGGCAGTTGAAGTTTTAGGCAAATGAACAAGTTTTCCCCTTGAAAATACGCTAAAATAACCGATTGCTTTAGCTGCTCCTGGAAAATTGAATGAATTCACCGCAACGTCTTTCTACATATTGGGTTACCTGTGCAGATGGACTGGAAACCTTATTGCAACAAGAATTACAAGGTTTAGGCATCGAGCAGACTGAACGCTTTGCAGGTCGTCTCATTTTTCAAGGATCTCTAGAACAAGCTTACCGAATTTGTATGTGGTCACGTCTAGCGTCTCGCCTACTCAAGCCAATTCATACCTACGAGATCGAATTTAGTCATGATGCCCGTGATGTTGCAGAAGAACTGTACGAAGGGGCTTTAAATTTTGATTGGTCACTGATTTTTGCACCTCAAAGTACCTTTGCCATCCGTTTGCATGTCGAGCGTGACATCAAAGTCAATACTCAGTTTGCAACGCTTCGTACCAAAGATGGTGTAGTCGATTCCTTTATGGAAGCTGTAGGTCGCCGTCCAAGTATTGATACCAAACAACCCGAAATTACCTTATTTGTATTGGCAGGCAAGACTGAACATACTTATTGTTTGGATCTATCAGGTGATTCCTTACATAAGCGCGGCTATCGTCACTATATGACCGAAGCACCGATTAAAGAAAATCTGGCAGCCGCAATTTTACAAAAAGCTAAATTAGAACAATTACAACCCGATTTAATTCTCGACCCAATGTGTGGTTCGGGTACCTTTATTATTGAATCTTTGATGATTTTGACCGATCGCGCACCTGGTTTAGTTCGTCGTTTTGGCTTTAATGGTTGGCATGGGCATGACCGTGAACTCTGGCTTGAAATTAAAGCCGAGGCTGCACAGCGTCATGAGATCGCTTTAGAAAAAACCCTACCCAAATTTTATGCTTTTGATGCAGACTGGGAAGCCGTAAAAGCGACTCGCCAAAATATTATTGCGGCAGGTTTTGAAAAATTACTAGATCAAATCCAGATTGAAGAACGTCCACTTGCAGACTGGCCAGCTTTTGAAAATACCTATAACAAGGCTTTCGTGGTAACCAATCCACCATACGGCGAACGTCTTGGCGATAAAGCATCAAATCGTGCTTTTTATTTAGGTTTATCTGCCCTGTTACAACAACACTTTCCAAATCAGCATGCTGCCGTGATTGCAGCACAGATTGAGCAAGCTGATGTATTAGCATTGAGCGACCCAGAAACCTTACGGTTAATGAATGGTAAATTGCCAATTTACATTCGTTTTGGTCAAGTTAAACCTGTCGCCAATAACCAGCCGTTTTTGAGTAACTGGCATGCTGATCCTGTCGAAATTGAAGGCGCACAAGATTTTGCCAATCGCTTACAAAAGAATATGTCTGCCTTGAAAAAATGGGCTACCAAAGAACAAGTGTTCTGTTTACGCCTTTATGATGCTGATTTGCCTGATTTTAATGTCGCGGTAGATTTATACGGTGATCGCTTACACGTTCAGGAATACGCACCACCAAAAACCATTGATCCTGAAAAAGCCAAGAAACGCTTTAATTTGGCATTGGCTGCTGTTCGTGCAGTAACTGGGTTATCTCGCGAAGCGATATTTATTAAAACTCGTGCGCGTCAAGAAGGTAAAAGCCAATACACTAAACAAAGCACTGCATCTAAGCGTTTTATTGTTCAGGAGGGTCAAGCCAAGATTTTAGTCAACTTAACAGATTATCTGGATACTGGTTTGTTTCTGGATCATAGACAAATGCGTTTGCGCATTGCTAAAGAAGCACGCGGTAAGCACTTCTTAAATCTGTTTAGTTATACTTCGACTGCAAGCTTGCATGCAGCATTGGGTGGCGCAGCCAGCACGACGAGCGTAGATTTATCCAATACTTATTTAAATTGGTCAAAAGAAAATTTTGTTTTAAATGGTCTCACGGTTGACCATGCTGATGAACAACATATGTTCTTTGCCAGTGACTGTTTTGAATGGCTCAAAGAAGGTCATGAACAATATGACTTGATCTTTATTGACCCACCAACATTTTCAAACTCTAAAAAGTTTTATGGCACTTTTGATATTCAACGTGATCATGTGTCATTACTTAAACGAGCCATGAATCGTTTAAGTTCTGAAGGAACATTATATTTTTCCAATAACTATCGTGGTTTTGAACTTGACGAAGAAATCGAAGCCCTGTTTGATGCTGAAGAAATCACCCACGATACGATCGGCCCTGATTTTAAACGAAATCAAAAAATTCATCGTGCGTGGAAAATTCAGCATCTACCCAACTAAACCTATGTTTTGAGAAAATGTAATCCATTTAATAAAGCCTGTTGAAATTTCAACGGGCTTTATTTATTGATGGTAATCGTGACATCGCCTTTGGCATTACCAAGCTGTGGTCCACTTAAATTAAGCTTATCCATACGGACTTTTTCTTCATAAGGTGGTAATTCAGGGATTTGTTGTTGCAGATAGATACTGGTTCTCGTCGGTTCTGTAATTTTCTTCTGTTCCTCATATTCAGATAAGACACTGGCATCTAGATTATCCTGAATCAATTGTTTGCTATGCTTTTTTGCAATATTCTGGTTTAGATTTTTTTGCTCAGATACTGGTTTTTTTGCGTCTTGTTCAACTGCCTTTACTACAGGCGGTGTTACACGTTCGAGTGAATCACTTTCATTTCTCAAGACATTTTCATTTAAAGGTGTCGCAGAAATTGTATAGCCTGAGCACCCCAAACCTCCTAACAAAACAATCATTATATAGAGAGCAGTTCCTTGACGTTCCATCACTTGATTCTTCCTTTATTTACTCAGTTCTTCTTATTTAATTTCACGCTAACAAGATTTGATTTAAACCGCAATGCTTAGACAGAAGTTCCCGATAATCTGTCGGTTATATCCATCCATCAAGATGTAAAAAAAGAGGATGTATTGACTACATCCTCTTTATAAAGCTTCACATTCAGTCAGAAATTAACTCAGTTTTAATTTATCAAACACGAGATGACCATGATCACCTTTGATAATGATATTATCTCCAGCTTGAAATTCTCCAGCCAGAATTTTTTGAGCAAGTGGATTTTCAACCTGTTGCTGAATTGCACGTTTCAACGGACGCGCACCATAAACAGGATCAAAACCAGCATCAATTAAGATATCAAAAGCAGTATCATCCACGGTCAATCCAATTTCACGATCTGCCAAACGTGAGCGCAAACGATCAAGTTGAATATCGGCAATACCGCGAATTTGTGATTTTTTCAGAGAGTGGAATACCACCAACTCATCAATACGGTTGATAAATTCTGGACGGAAATGCTGACTTACCGCTGCCATCACTACACTACGCACTTCATCGTCAGTTGCACCTTCCCCTAGCTCACGAACATCTTGCGAACCAAGGTTCGATGTCATCACAATGACCGTATTTTTAAAGTCGATCACGCGACCTTGTGAATCGGTCAAACGACCATCATCCAAGACTTGTAGCAAGATATTAAATACATCTGGATGCGCTTTTTCGACTTCATCAAACAATACCACGCTATACGGTTTACGACGCACAGCTTCCGTCAATACACCACCTTCTTCATAGCCGACATAGCCTGGAGGTGCACCCACCAAACGACTGACTGAATGTTTCTCCATAAATTCGCTCATATCGATACGAATCATGGCATCGTCACTATCAAACAAAAAATTTGCCAAAGCTTTGGTCAACTCTGTTTTACCCACACCTGTCGGTCCAAGGAATAGGAATGAACCACTTGGTCGGTTTGGATCAGACAATCCAGCACGTGAACGTCGAACCGCATTCGAGACCGCGATGACAGCTTCATCCTGCCCGACGACACGGTTATGTAAAAACTCTTCCATATGCAGAAGCTTGTCACGTTCACCTTGTAGCATTTTCGCCACAGGAATACCCGTTGCAGCACTGACCACCTCAGCAATTTCATTTTCCGTTACTTTGGTACGAATCAGTTTTGGCTCTTCGTTTTCTTCAGCAACTTCAGCTTGTTCAAGACGTTTTTGCAACTCAGGAATGACACCATATTGCAAACGAGCAGCTTCTGCCAAATCGCCTTCACGTTGCGCTTTATCAAACGCAATACGTGCCTGATCGAGTTCAATCTGTGCCTTTTTATCCCCTTCAACCAAGGTTTTTTCAGCTTTCCAGATTTCTTCCATATCATTGTATTCTTTCTCAATGATTGAAATCTGTTCTTCAAGATGGTTGATTTCAGCTTTACTGCCTGCATCTTCATCACGTTTTACCGCTTCAAGCTGCATTTTCAACTGGATAATACGACGTTCTAAACGATCCAAAGCTTCTGGTTTAGAGTCGATCTCCATTTTAATACGTGATGCCGCTTCATCAATCAAATCAATGGCTTTGTCAGGTAGCTGACGATCTGTGATATAACGGTGCGACATTTTCGCCGCTGCAATAATTGCGGAGTCAAGAATTTGTACACCATGATGTGCGGCATATTTCTCTTTTAATCCACGCAAAATCGCAATGGTATCTTCAACACTTGGTTCATCGACCAAAACTTTTTGGAAACGGCGTTCAAGAGCAGCATCTTTCTCGATGTATTGGCGATACTCATCTAGTGTCGTTGCACCGACGCAACGCAGTTCACCCCGCGCTAAAGCAGGTTTCAGCATATTGCCCGCATCCATCGCGCCATCGGTTTTGCCGGCTCCAACTAGCGTATGCAATTCATCAATAAATAAAATCACATTCCCATCTTGTTTGGCTAGATCATTAAGTACTGCCTTTAATCGTTCTTCGAACTCGCCACGATATTTTGCACCTGCAAGCAATGAACCTAAATCCAGCGATAAAACCCGTTTATTTTTCAGGCTTTCTGGCACTTCACCATTAACGATACGCTGTGCCAGACCCTCGACAATGGCGGTTTTACCTACCCCTGGCTCACCAATCAACACGGGGTTATTTTTGGTACGACGTGACAAGACCTGAATGGTGCGACGAATTTCATCATCACGCCCAATCACAGGGTCAAGTTTGCCTGCCAAAGCACGTTCGGTTAAATCAATGGTATATTTATTTAATGAGTCACGTTGATCTTCGTGATTATTACTCATGACTTTATCGTCGCCTCGAATAGATTCAATCACTTTGCGTAGTGCATCAGTCGTTACACCTACGCTGTTTAATAAACTTTTGGTACTACCAGTTTCAGTAAGTGCCAGCAGTACCCAATCTGTTGATAAAAACTCATCACCTGCCTTTTGCGCATGACGATCTGCCAGATTCAAAACCTTCACAGCTTCTGGATTTAGATTGACGTCACCTGTAGGATTGGTAATGGTTGGCGCATCCTGAATCGCCTGTTCCAGCTTTTTCTTTAACTCAGGCAATCTTGCACCTGATTGCTGCAACAGGCTCAAATTGGATGGCTCTTCAAGTAAAACCGCAAGAATATGAATGCCATCAATAGAAGTATGGTCTTTACCAGTGGCTAACGATTGCGCATCTGACAGGGCTTGCTGTAAGCGATTGGTAAATTTTTCAAAACGCATTATTGTTATTCCTCATCATCAATTTGTTACTTGCTTAATACATGGGAACGCTTTTATAAATTTCAAATAAGTTTTATAAAATTTCATTATATTTTTCATAAGCTTATATTAATATTAAATAATATATAACTCAGTTATAATATGGGTTCTTTACGCAAAATTTTCAAGTAAGTCTGTATGCTGTTTTTGTTAATTCTTAGATACATACCCATTTCATCTGCCTAACAAATTCAGTTATTCACAGCAAAGCAGCAGAATTTTTCAAAATAATCTGATAAAAATCTAAAAAATTATTGCTGATATTTTCTTATGCTTAAAAAAAGCTGTTTTATGCTAGGCTTATCTTTGCTCTCCTTACAATCTCTCTATGCTGAGTTACCACAAGACTCACGCCGTCCAGGTGGGATCGCGGTTATTCCACTGGGTCAAGAGATTAAAAGTGTTCGCTTTAATCAGCAAAATATTCTGATTAGCAATGAAAATACCCAACGTTATGCCATCCTAGGGATTCCATTAAATACGCCAATCGGCACTTTAACAGTCGATACAAATGCCCAGCCGATTCAAATTGAAATAAAGCCTTACGCGTATGCTGAACAACGAATAAAGGTCCAAAATCAGGATTATGTAGATCCGTCAGAGACGCAACTCACACGTTATGCTCAAGAAGCCAAACAACAAAATGACATCTATAGTTCCTTTACAGCAAGCTCATGGCAGTCGATGCCTCACTTTATAGCACCTACTTCAGGTAAATTTAGCAATTCTTTTGGGCGCAAACGTTTTTTTAATGGTGAAGAACGCGCACCCCATTCGGGGCTGGATATTCCTGCACCGATTGGACAAAAAGTCGTTGCTCCTGCCGACGGCATGGTCGTGCAAACAGGCGATTATTTTTTTAATGGAAAAACTGTACTGATTGATCATGGACAAGGTTTAATCAGTATGTTTTGTCATTTAAGTAAAATAGAAGTGAAGCAAGGTCAGCAGATTCATCAAGGTGAAGTTTTAGGATTGGTGGGTAAAACGGGACGAGTGACTGGGCCACATTTACATTGGGGAATGAGCTTGAATAATGCAAGAGTGGATCCGCAATTGTTTTTAAAGCCTTAATTCAATCCAAGAACTTCCGAAAATATTTTGGCGCATCTTGATAGCCTTGAGCTAGATAAAACTGATGCGCCAGTTTTCGATGATCGCTTGAATGTAATTCCATCCGATCACAGCCACGCTGTCGTGCAATCTCTTCGGCAATGGCTAACAATGCCTGACCAATTTTCTGCCCTCGAAATTGTTCATGTACACAGAGATACGCGACTCGTGCAAAATCTCCTTCTGTCGCGATTTGTGGAATAATACTCAAAGACAAAAAGCCAGCAACCTCAGCCTCAATTTGAGCAACAAAAATATATTGATGAGGATCATGCATAAATGCCTTGATTTTTTGTAAAATGAAATGGATCGATTGAACATAACCTAATTGATCCAGTAGAGGTTTTAATGCTTGGGCATCTTCTAGTTTTGCTTCGCGTATTTGCACCACAGTGATTCCTTCTTTATCTTTTTATGCTTATCTAAAAGAAAAAGCTGACAGTTTGTCAGCTTTAACCTTACAGATTTCATCAAATTATTTTCAAGCTAAACTTATTCAGCCTCAATAATTTCAAAATCATGAGTAATATTGACACCACCATCAGACAGCATTTTACTGGCCGAACAGTATTTTTCTGCGGAAAGCTCAACTGCTTTTGCCACCTGCTTTTCTTTCACTGCTTTTCCAGTCACTACAAAGTGCAAATGGATGTCGGTAAAAACGGCTGGGATGGCATCCGCGCGGTCTGCTTTTAACTCACATACGACATTGGTCACATTTTGACGTGCTTTCTTTAAAATCGTCACAATATCAAACGAAGCACACCCACCAAGTCCCATTAAGATCAGCTCCATCGGACGTGGGCCACGGTTTTCACCACCATATTCGGCAGAGCCATCCATCACGACTTGATGACCACTTTCAGATTTCGCTTCAAAAGCAACATTCTCTAGCCAATGAACACTTGTTTGCATTGCAACTACCCAAAAAAAATTATAAATTTACATAGTTCTTGTACACTAGCATAAAATGAGTTGATAAGGAATTTCATCTCTTGTGTGTGAATACGCTCATTTAGGTCTTGTGCGATCTTTTTTATATATCCTAATCGGAAAACTTAAGCATGACGTCAAACTTTTCACAACTCAGCACCGATGCTTTGTCTCCAGGTCAACTACCAGAGTCAGTCAAGGCGCTTTTAAAACGTGCTCATATTAATCGCTATCCAAAACGCACGACGATTGTTGACGCAGGTACCGAATCAAAATCGCTTTATTTGATTTTGAAAGGCTCCGTTTCAATTATTTTACGTGAAGATGATGAACGTGAAATCGTAGTTGCTTATTTAAATCCTGGGGACTTTTTTGGGGAAATGGGTCTCTTTGAATCAAATCCACAGCGTACAGCAGAAGTTCGTACACGTGATGTCTGTGAAATTGCCGAAATTTCATATGACAATTTCCACGAACTTAGTAAGCAATATCCAGATTTAAGCTACGCGGTATTTGCCCAATTGGTACGTCGTCTGAAAAATACGACCCGTAAAGTCACAGATTTAGCATTTATTGATGTTTCTGGTCGTATTGCACGCTGTTTGATTGATTTATCTGCTCAGCCAGAAGCCATGATTTTACCAAATGGTCGTCAAATCCGTATTACACGTCAGGAGATTGGCCGTATCGTTGGTTGTTCCCGCGAAATGGTCGGTCGTGTTCTTAAAACGCTTGAAGAACAAGGCATGATTGAAACCGATGGTAAAGCGATTCTCATTTTTGATGCATCATTAGAAGAGAAGTCTCTGGATGATACTGATTTTGATGACGAAGAATAGAATTTCGTTTTATCTGATAAGAAAAGCAAACTTTATCGTTTGCTTTTTTTTATGAAAAATATCTAAGATACAAAAACATACATACAACCTACAGCAAATCATTTAAGTTCAAAAATGTCAATTTTCAATGGAAGTTAAGGATCAGGTTATGCAATATCATGCATTGGGTGATTCAGGCATTCAAGTGCCTGAAATTTGTTTAGGCACCATGACCTTTGGAGAACAGAACTCCCAGCCCGAAGCTTTTGATCAATTAAATTATGCACTGGAAAATGGCTTATATTTCTGGGATACCGCAGAGATGTACTCTGTTCCCCCCAAACCTGAAACCTATGGGGCGACCGAAACTATTATTGGGAACTGGTTTGCACACCATGCCCAACGTGAAAAAGTGTTTCTAGCATCTAAAATTGCAGGACCAGGTTTCGGTGGCAGCCATATTCGTGAAGGTCATACCCAATTTGGCAAACATATTGAACAAGCACTAGATGGCTCTTTAAAGCGTTTACGGACCGATTATATTGATCTCTATCAATTGCACTGGCCAGAGCGTCATACCAACTTCTTTGGTGGTTTGGGCTATGCAAACGCAGAAGCCGCTGCACATTATGAAATCGAAGCCATGCAAGACACTTTATTGGCTCTCCAAAAAGAAATTGAGCGTGGGCGCATTCGTCATATTGGCTTATCCAATGAAACGCCGTGGGGAACCATGAAGTTTCTACAACTTGCGGAAAAGCTAGGTGTGAGTAAATTCGTCAGTGTACAAAACCCGTATAGCCTATTAAACCGAACCTACGAAATTGGTATCTCTGAAATTGCCAAATTTGAAGGCGTTGGACTCCTTGCCTATTCGCCATTAGCCTTTGGTTATTTAACTGGCAAATTCCGTCATGGCGCTCGCCCTGCAAACGCCCGTGTGACTTTATTTTCGCGTTTTACCCGCTACAGTAATCCTCAAAGTGAATGGGCAACCGAGCAATATGCTCAATTGGCTGAAAAACATGGTCTCAGCTTGACCCAAATGGCACTGGCTTTTATCAAACAACAATTCTTTGTAAGCAGTACGATCATTGGCGCTACCAGTCTGGATCAGTTAAAAGAAAATATTCAAGCTTTCGACATTACGTTGGATGAAGCAGTGTTAAAAGGGATTGAAGAGATTCATACCCAACAACCTAATCCTGCACCTTAAGCATAAAAATAGGATGCCTGATGGCATCCTATTTTCTGATTCTGACATTGAATAAAATTAACGGCGATTATTATAAACAGCCATCGCTGCGGGTAAATTTTTACGCATATCGTCGATACGCTGTGTATTGGATGGATGTGTTGACAAGAATGATGGCCCTGCGCCTGCACCATCAAGTTTGTTCATTTTTTCCCACAGACTAATCGCAGCTTGAGGATTATATCCCGCTTTTGCCATTAGCATTAATCCACCAAAATCTGCACGACTTTCAAGATTACGCGAATAAGGCAAACCCACCCCAACCTGACTTCCCAAATCAAGTGCAGCAGAACCTAGCTGACCAATGCTATCCCCTGCATAAGCTTTACCGATATTGAGTGCTAAACCAGTCAGAGCTTCAGCGCCAATTTTACTTTTTGAATGTTCTTCCAGCGCATGTGTCATCTCATGTCCCATCACCGCAGCAATTTCAGCATCCGTAAGGTTCAGTTTATTCACAATACCTGTATAAAACACCACTTTACCACCAGGCGCGACATAAGCATTGACTGTATCTGACTTCAACACTGCCAGTTGCCATTGAAATGGCTGACCCGTTTGATTCATCTGGTTTGCATAAGGAACTAAGCGTTGCATCACCGTATTAATACGACGATATGTGGCGGAAGATGTATCCAACTGACCCTTTTGTCGCGCTTCAGTTGTCATTTTACTGAAGCCCTGTGCTGCTGTCGCATTGAGGGTTGCAGAGTCTGCACCTGCCATGTCCGCAAAGGTCGCACAACCGCCAAGTGTCATCATCGTAGCGGTTAAAAAACTAAATACTATTTTTTTATTCATTAAAAGCATCTCCTTACAAGACAAAACTATTTAACTTGATGTTTTGACGTGCATTATAGATAAATGTTTGAAATAAATGAGATGAATATCATTAGATTTATGTAATTCTATCGAAAAATAAATAAAATCCATGAAATTAAACAAATCACATTCACAATAAAATAAAATCTCAATAGTGGCTTAATTTTATCTTCAAGATTTAAATCGTTTCGCTTAAAAAGCAAATAAGCATTTTGTAATAAAATCACAGGCAAAATAACACAAGCAATAATCACAGTTAGGCCCATAAAAGCTGCCATAAATAGATTTACATCATTGGTCTGTAAAGAAATAATCCACATGGCAATCGTGGGCGCACCGCCAATTGCAAATAACAGCGAATAAAAAATCGTTTGTGCAATATGTGGTTGTAGCTTCATGCCGACGTTATTTTCCCATTTTTATATAAAAATCAGTTTTATCATAAAAGAAAAGCACCTACTTAGGTGCTCTCTTTAGTCGTAAGAACGTGTTTATGCAGAAAATGGGTGGCGTAGCACAATTGTTTCAGCACGATCTGGGCCCGTTGAAATAATATCAATTGGGCATTCGATTAGTTGTTCAATACGTTTTACATAGGCCAATGCATTTGCAGGAAGTTGATCAACACTGGTCAAACCTACTGTTGAATCTGTCCAGCCTGGCATGGTTTCATAAATCGGTTTTAAACTTTCAAATGAAACTGCATCCGATGAACCAATACAACCAGAATCAGTATTTTCATAACCGACACAGATTTTGACTTCTTCCAAACCATCTAGTACATCAAGTTTAGTCAAGCAAATTCCTGAAAGTGAGTTTACATCGACTGAACGACGTAGAATTTCAGCATCAAACCAACCACAACGACGTTGACGACCCGTTGAAGCACCAAACTCATGGCCAACAGTACCCAAATGACGACCAATCGCATCACCTGTATCAGTCGCAGCATCATAGTGCAATTCAGTTGGGAATGGGCCTGCACCTACACGTGTGGTATATGCTTTTGTGATCCCTAAAACATAATCCAAATGCAATGGCCCCATACCCGAACCAGAGCTTACGCCACCCGCAGTGGTGTTTGAACTGGTCACATATGGATAAGTCCCATGGTCGATATCAAGTAACGAACCTTGTGCACCTTCAAACATGATGGCTTTACCATCTTTACGATAGTCGTGTAGAACCTGAGTCACATCAATAATTAATGGTGCTAAAACTTCACGCCATTGATTACAAAGTGCCAATACATCTTCAAACTTAACAGCTTCTACACCGTAGAATTGAGTCAATTGGAAGTTATGTAGCTCAAGCATTTCCTGAAGTTTTTCTTCAAGTGCTGCACCACCACGCACCAAGTCTGCAACACGCACAGCACGACGAGCCACTTTATCTTCATACGCTGGACCAATACCACGACCAGTCGTACCAATTTTGGCATTGCCGCGTTTCTTTTCACGCGCCTGATCCAGTGCAATATGGTTTGGCAAAATCAAAGGACAGTTTGGAGAAATACGTAAACGCTCTTTAACTGGAACGCCTTCTTTTTCCAAAATATCCATTTCTTCAATGAGAGCAGCTGGAGAAAGCACCACGCCATTACCAATTAAGCACAGTACGTTATCACGTAAAATACCTGATGGAATGAGGTGTAAAACAGTTTTCTTTCCACCTACGACAAGAGTATGACCTGCATTGTGCCCACCTTGATAGCGAACCACAGCTGCCGCTTGATCTGTGAGCAGGTCGACGATCTTACCTTTACCTTCGTCGCCCCATTGGGTACCAAGTACCACAACATTTTTGCCCATAATAGCCTCATTACATCATGCTGTTAAAATTGAACGTTTATTTGCTGTGCATGTCTGACAAATAAACCCTTAAATCTTTTCGATCTGCCATGTACCGTTTACATGTCGCAACTGATGCGTTGCATAAGGAACTGAGCTTAAGTCATCTTCGCCTAATAACTGAATCACAGCCAAACCCTGTTGGCGAGCGAAAGCTATGGCTTCTAACAAACTTTGATCCTGACCATTTGGTGCGACAATCGTTTCAATCTGTTTAAATTGCCCTGCACAAAGCGCATACAAGTCACAACTAAACCCTGTTGCAGGACGCGCACGACCAAAATGCTCACCAATGCCATCATAACGACCACCCTGTGCCAGTGGTGCAGCACGATTAGGGGCATAAACCGCATACATTAGACCAGTGTGGTAGTGATAACTACGAAGTTCGACCACATCAATACCGATTTGTAGCGCTGGCCAGCGTGACTGAATTTGGATCAGTGTCGATTTAAGTGCGTTTAACGCGTCTTGGAAGGCGACATCATTCAGCACTTCATCACTTAAATGGCGCTCAAGTGCATCAAGATCACTGGCATAGCGCCCAAGGGCATAAAAGTCTGATCCAAAAGCTAAATCTTGGGTAAATTCTTCTAACTCTGGAAGTGCTTTACGTTGATACAGATCAGATAAATCTTGTTCCGTCTGTTTATTTAACCCAGCGCGTTCTACCAAGCTACGGAACAAGCCTACATGTCCCAAATCCAGATGAACACCGTCTAAAGCTTTGGCTTGTTGAATTAAACCCAACATCACATCGATCATTTCAACATCAGCTTCGATGCTGTCATGACCATAAAGCTCCGCCCCCAACTGCAAAGGTGCACGAGAAGAATTAAAATTTTGTGGTTTGGTATGAAGAACTGTACCCGCATAACAATAGCGCGCTACACCTTCGATAGAGCGAACATGAGCATCAATACGAGCAACTTGAGGGGTCATATCTGCACGAACGCCTAATAAGCGTCCAGAAAGTTGATCTATCACTTTAAAGGTGACTAAATCCAAATCATGATTTGATTCAGATAATAAAGACAACGATTCGATGTATTCGATAAATGGTGTATACACCAACTGATAACCACGAGATGCAAGAAAATCGAGTGCATGTCGACGCAAAGTTTCTACGACTTGCGCTTGTTCTGGTAATACATCTGCTACCCCATCAGGTAACAACCATGTCTCTGAAATCGGCATGTTTCAAACCTAAAATTTGCTCAAGGCGGAATCAATCCGCATAAAAAAATCGGGAACACACCCGATTTCTCCAAGTCTAACACGTTCGTAGTTGCCATGCACCTGAGAATTTTAGGAAAATTAAATTTATAGCTTGGCTTTTGATTTGATGATTATTTCAGGTCATCTTTCTCAGACTCATTGAGGCGCTTGAAATCTTCTGCATGCCCCACATATTGAGTGATCAGAGCAATCAGTTCTGCATTCTGCAACTCTAAAAGTTTCGATTTTTGCACGGTTTGATTGAGCAATTCTCGATCAACCTGAACACTTTTTGCAAGATCCTGCATAATTTCCAAAGTCTTTTTCAAATTACTTTCAAGCATCACCACTTTTTCTTCAAGTTTGTGATGCTGAGTTTCTTCAGTGAATGAATTTTGCTCTTTGCGAAATTGCAAGACAACTAAAATTAGAACCGCAATCATTAAAATAATAATAAATAGCCAGATAAGCATTGTTTTCCCCTGAATTTCTTGCGTTATTCAAATTATGTTGATCAGCCTTCTTTCATCATTGTTTAAACCTTTTTTTTATATTTCCCCTACTAGGGAGAAATAAAAGGCACTTATACACTGATAAAAAGAAGTCTATTAAAGATATCTCAAAAGTATCCGTGTTGATTTAGATTTAATTTAAATCATAGAAGCTTTAAGTTTTGAAATATAAAAAAGCAACACGTTCAACTTAGCTTAATGAAATGATTCACACAAATCTAGCAATCGGTTGGCATAGCCCCACTCATTGTCATACCACGCAAAAACTTTTGCTTGGCGACCCACGACCATAGTTTGACTTAAATCGACAATCAATGAATAAGGTGAATGATTAAAATCACTTGAAACAAGTGCTTCATCTGTCACAGACATAATTTCGGCATAGTCATTTTTTGCCGCTTTTATTAATACTTCATTTAAATGATGCACATTGACTGGATTTTGCGACACAAAACTGAGATCAATTGCAGCGACATTGATCGTTGGCACTCGAATCGAATAACCATCAATTCGATTTTCCATTTTAGGCATCACTCTTTTCAGCGCATTTAAAGCACTCGAGGTGGTCGGAATAATGTTTTGTCCCGATGCGCGAGCGCGACGTAAATCACGATGTGCATGATCGAGTACCGACTGATCGGCAGTCACTGCATGAATTTCAGTCATCAGCGCAGTTTCTATCCCAAAGGCATCATCAATAATTTTGACTAAAGGTACCAGCGCTTGCGTGGTACATGAGACACTGGAAATAATACGATCTGTAGCTTTGACTTCTGATTGATTGATTCCGTAGACAATCGCGGCATCCACCTCATCAAAGGGTGCAGCACCAATAATGACGCGTTTAGCGCCTGCCCCTAGATGTCGAATTGCATCGGCGTGTGAACGAAATAATCCAGTGCACTCAAGGACAACATCTACTTCTAAAGTTTTCCATGGTAAATTTTCAGGCGCCTCTTCACGAAACACCTGTAGCTTTAATTCACGACCAAATGCCTGTATATGCAAGAAGATTTTCTCATCTTCGATCTTGATCGCAACCTCACCGTGAAAACGACCATGCGTCGTGTCATATTTAAATAAATGCACCAATGTCTCGACATCAGCGATGTCATTAATCGCCACGATATCAAAATGAAATCGTTTTGGATTTTCAAACCATGCACGTAACACATTTCGGCCAATTCGACCAAACCCATTAATGGCAATACGTTGCATGATTTATCCTTTTATATAAGCGATCAGGCTCTATGTTAAAACATTGATTATCACGATGATACAATTGAATCGAGAGTTTAGACGAGTTTGTTATTTTTTAACCAATCAGCAACTAACATTAACGATCATTTGGTTTCCCTATGATTTGTGAATTAAGCTGAATTGCCTTAACAAATATAGGTATTCTGGAAATTTACTGCTTTTTTGATCACATACGCTGACAATTCTCGATCAAACGATTGCATAGAATTGTCATCATTTCTCGGTAAAATCATTGGTTGAACAGGGTTTTTCCGTTATAATTTGGCGCTTTTGAAATCTACGCCACGCATTCATCCTTCATCGTTTTTGTTTAAACGATGCACTGTCTGCATATAGCCTATTTGAATTTATGGAGTGACTTGGTCGTGAGTACTCGTTTTATGACATCTGCTGAAATTCGTGAAGCTTTTTTGCGTTATTTTGAATCGCAAGGCCACACACGTGTCGCGTCGAGTTCACTTGTACCCGCCAACGATCCAACGTTGCTGTTTACTAATGCCGGCATGAACCAGTTTAAAGATTGCTTTTTAGGTCTGGAAAAACGCGATTATGTGCGCGCTGTTTCATCACAAAAATGTGTGCGTGCAGGCGGTAAACATAACGATCTGGATAATGTCGGTTATACTGCCCGTCACCATACTTTCTTTGAAATGCTCGGTAATTTCTCTTTTGGTGATTACTTCAAAGAAAATGCACTTAAATTTGCATGGGACTTTTTAACCAGCGAACAATGGTTAGGCTTACCGAAAGATAAACTTTATGTCACGGTTTATCATACCGATGATGAAGCTTATGACATCTGGAATAAAGAAATTGGTTTAGCGCCTGAACGCATCATTCGCATTGGCGATAATAAAGGCGAAAAATACGCATCTGATAACTTCTGGGCAATGGGTGATACTGGACCATGTGGCCCTTGTTCTGAAATTTTCTTTGATCATGGCGATCATATCTGGGGTGGTTTACCCGGTACGCCTGAAGAAGATGGCGACCGTTTTATCGAAATCTGGAATAACGTTTTCATGCAGTTTAACCGGACTGCGGATGGCGTATTGCACCCACTTCCAGCTCCATCGGTCGATACGGGTATGGGCTTGGAACGTATTAGTGCGGTATTGCAACATGTCAATTCAAACTATGACATTGATCTATTCCAGCATCTGATCAAATCTGCCTGTGAAATTCTTGGCGTTCAAGATCAAGGTCAACCGTCACTACGTGTTGTTGCAGATCATGCCCGTTCTTGCTGTTTCCTGATTGCTGATGGTGTTAATCCGTCTAATGAAGGTCGTGGCTATGTGTTGCGCCGTATCATTCGCCGTGCAGTACGTCATGGTAATAAACTTGGTGCAACAGGTACGTTCTTCTATAAAATGCTTCAGCCTTTAATTGATGTCATGGGTGAAGCTTACCCTGAACTTAAACATGATCAGGCACGCATTGAAGCGACTTTAATTAAAGAAGAAGAACAATTTGCCAAAACCCTTGAGCAAGGCTTAAAACTTCTCGAAGGTGAACTTGCGCAACTTACTGGCAAAGTGATTGCGGGCGAAACGGTATTTAAACTGTATGACACTTATGGTTTCCCAACCGATTTAACCGCGGATATTGCCCGTGAACGTGATCTGGAAATCGATGAAGTCGGTTTTGAACGTGAAATGGAAGCACAGCGTCGCCGTGCACGTGATGCAGGTAAATTTGCAGTCGACTACAACAGCATTGTTAAAGTGGAAGGCGAAACACAATTTGATGGCTACAATGCAACCGCAGGTCAAGGTCAGATTGTGGCTATTTATAAAGATGGCGAGCAAGTTGACGAAGTTGTTGAAGGTGATGAAGCCTTAATCGTTTTAAATCAAACCCCTTTCTACGCAGAAAGCGGTGGTCAGATTGGCGATACGGGTCTATTCAAAAACGAGACAGGGATTTTTGAAGTTCAAGATACCAAAAAATCTGGTGGTGCATTTGTGCATCAGGGTATCGTCACCATGGGTAGCTTAAAAGCCTCTCAACAGGTTGAAGCGACCGTTAAAGCAGACATTCGTGCTGCAACTGCGCGTAACCACTCCGCTACCCACCTTTTACATGCTGCACTTCGTCAAATTTTAGGCACACATGTTCAACAAAAAGGTTCATTGGTTGCCAGCGACATTTTACGTTTTGACTTTGCCAATGACCAACCCGTGACTTTTGAGCAATTGCAACAAGTTGAGCAATTGGTGAATCGTGAAGTGATTGCCAATACAGCTGTTGGCGTTGAACTACTCGATATTGAATCTGCCAAAGCCAAAGGCGCCATGATGTTATTTGGTGAAAAGTATGGCGATGAAGTTCGCGTACTTTCCATGGGTTCAGTCATTGACGAGCGTAACTTCTCGATTGAACTTTGCGGTGGTATTCATGTACAACGCACGGGCGATATTGGTCTATTCAAAATTACGTCTGAAGGCGGTGTTGCGGCGGGTATCCGTCGTATCGAAGCAGTCACAGGCACCAAAGCGCTTGAAATCGTGCAAAAAGTAGATACCGATATTCAACAGATTAATAGCTTATTAAAAGCACAAAAAGATCAAACAGTAGAACGTGTTCAGGCTGCGGTAGAACATACCTCAGCGTTGCAAAAGCAAATTGAACAGCTTAACCAAAAGTTAGCAAACTTTCAGGCGGCTGAACTTTTAAGCCAAGTTCAAACCGTTGCAGGTCGTTCTACCCTGATCACCACTGTTCACAACATGGACGCGAAATCACTTCGCAACCTACACGACAGTGTAAAATCAAAATTAGAGGATGCCGTGATTGTATTGGCAGGGGTAGAAGATGACAAAGTCAGTCTGATTTCATCTGTCGCAAAACAATACACAGCTCATCTAAAAGCAGGCGATATCATTAAACATCTTGCAGCCGAACTTGGCGGTAAAGGTGGTGGTAAACCTGACTTAGCACAAGGTGGCGCGCCACTAAACGAGAAGTTTGAACAAGTTATGACAGCTCTCCCTGTCTGGCTTGAACAGTACTAAGACTTCACTTTTGTGTAACTGACTCTGAATTAAGCCTCTCAGAGTCATGGCTTATATGGAACAACTATGGCATTAATCGTACAGAAATATGGCGGGACCTCAATGGGGGCTCCTGAGCGCATTTTAAATGTTGCTCGTCGTGTGAAGCGTTGGCATGATCACGGCCACAAGGTTGTAGTGGTGGTTTCTGCAATGAGTGGTGAAACCAACCGCTTACTTGCACTTGCCAAGGCCATTACCGAAACACCTGATCCGCGTGAATTAGACCAAATGGTGTCTACAGGTGAACAGGTGACGATTTCCATGTTAGCAATGGCACTTAATTCAATTGGTGTAGAAGCTAAATCCTATACAGGTCGTCAGGTTGGAATTAGAACTGACAGCGCGTATAACAAGGCACGTATTGAAGCGATTGATACTGATGTCATGACGGCCGATCTTGATGTCGGTCGTGTATTGGTTGTCGCAGGCTTTCAGGGTGTCGATGATGAAGGTAATACCACGACATTAGGTCGTGGTGGTTCTGACACCACGGGTGTTGCGCTTGCTGCAGCCTTAAAAGCAGATGAATGCCAGATTTATACCGATGTGGATGGTGTTTATACCACTGACCCACGTGTTGCACCAAAAGCCAAAAAAGTGGATCGTATTTCTTTTGAAGAAATGCTGGAAATGGCCTCTTTAGGCTCTAAAGTCCTTCAGATTCGTTCAGTTGAATTTGCAGGTAAATATCAAGTACCACTGCGTGTCTTGTCTAGTTTTGATAATGACGACGACGGTGCATTTGATGAAGACTTTAAACAAAACGTAGGTACTTTAATTACCACTGAGGCAGAAGACGATATGGAACAACCGATTATCTCAGGTATCGCATTTAACCGTGATGAAGCTAAGCTGACCATTTTAGGTGTAGCTAATGAGCCAGGTGTTGCTGCTAAAATTTTGGCTCCAATCAGTGCTGCTAATATTGAAGTCGATATGATCATCCAAAATGTCGAAGAAGATGGTACGACTGATTTCACATTTACTGTCAATCGTGGTGATCTTGCCAAAGCTGAAAAAATTCTGAAAGAAACCGCAGCAAATATTGGCGCGCGTGAAGTTGCAACACGTGATGATATCGTCAAAGTATCAATCGTCGGTGTGGGTATGCGTTCTCATGCGGGTGTTGCAAGTAAAATGTTTATCGCTCTTGCAGACGAAAGTATCAATATTTTGATGATTTCAACTTCAGAAATCAAAATTTCTGTCTTAATTGAAGAAAACTATTTGGAACTTGCAGTTCGTACGCTACATACCGCATTTGGTCTGGATCGTGAACATGGTGAAAGTAGTGCACGTGCATAAACTTTGATCAAACAAATTGTGAAATAGATCACTTTTCAACAATTTGTGTCAAAAAAATAGAGCCACTGTAGTTTTTTCTATAGTGGCTCTGTTATATTAGCACCTATGTATTTAGAAAAATTAAGCAGCATCATTAAATACAACATCTTTTTTATTGATTCTGTTAATTATTTCTCTAATTCTGAGGTTGTAATTTCGGTTTCTTAAACCACTATCGCAGGTTTAGCGTTTTAGCAAGGAGATAAACATGCTGATTCTGACCCGTCGTGTCGGAGAAACATTAATGATTGGGGATCAAGTCAGTGTAACTGTGCTTGGCGTTAAAGGTAATCAGGTTCGTATTGGTGTGAATGCACCAAAAGAAGTATCTGTGCACCGTGAAGAAATCTACCAACGTATTCAACACGAACGTGCCATGCATGAACACCTTCAACATCTTGATCAAGACTATCAGCCTTCATTTGAAGATGATAATTTCTCTCAAAACAATTTTAATCGTTAAGAATATATTGTTGTTGATGATTAAAGCGGCTTACAAGCCGCTTTAAATATTTCTATAGCCTAGATGATCAAACATCCAGTGCGAGTGCTTTCTTTACAGGTGCATAGCTACGACGATGTTCATCGATCACCCCATGACTGGTGATGGCTTCAAAATGAGCTTTGGTAGGATATCCCTTATGTTTGGCAAAACCAAAGACAGGATATTTCTCATCCAGTGCCTTCATTTGTCGATCTCGCGCAACTTTGGCTAAAATACTGGCCGCACTAATTTCAGCATGGCTTGCGTCACCTCCAACAATCGCCTCACAACTGATACTCATTCCTTTTGGAATTTGATTACCATCCACAATCACTTTACTTGGTTGAATTTTCAGGTTATTTACAGCGCGATTCATGGCCAGAAAAGTCGCCTGTAAAATATTGAGTTCATCAATTTCAGTATGCGTTGCTTCCGCAATTGACCAAGCCAACGCTTTTTCCTGTATCTCAACAAACAGTTTTTCACGTTTTTTTTCAGTCAGTTTTTTAGAATCATTTAAGCCTTGAATCGGGTTATTCGGATCTAGAATAACCGCCGCAGCGACCACCGACCCCACTAATGGCCCTCGCCCTGCTTCATCTACACCAGCAATCATCATAATGATTTATTTCGTCAAAGTTTGTTGGAACGTTTCATTTACACAGGCGGTTACCGTTTTCGACACCACTTGACCTACCATTGCGGCTCTTGCATTTGGATCAAAGGTGGCATTTGCCAAATCAGCAGCAGTAACGCTATAAGGTGCTTTTTCACTGACACAGCCACAAATTTCAGTTTGAATATCCTGTTTTTGATCAGCGGTCATCAGTTTAGAAGCAGTTTGCCAAGCAGGAATAGTATTGATTTCATTCATACATTTGTTATTTACCGCAATTTTCAAGGCAGTCATGCCTAATTGCTCTGTGGTATTTGTCGCTGTGTTCATCGAACCATCTGTTGCACAACCTGTTAAAAGCAAGACAAATGCAGTCAAACCAAATAGTGATTTTTTCATCGCTGTTTCCAAAAAAGTTTTAGCTATTTTGCCTAAAGCCTGCTTACGATGAAATAACTAATTTGTAGAAAAGCGCTAAATTAAATCAATCACCACTAGATATGTATGGCGGTTTTGATCGTTTCATTAAAAAAACGCTTCGTTACAGTAGCCCCATTTTTCCAAGGTGTCTTCTCGTCTATTCTCGCGTGATAATTCGCAATTGTAAAAGGGCATCATTTCATGTCTAACTCTAGCCAGTACTACACCAGAACGGCACAATATTTACACTGGATTATGGCTATTATCTTTATTACGGCGTGGATCATTGGTTTTTATAGTGGTAATTTTTTAAGCTATGAAACTGACGGCAGCTTTAAAGGTGATGTCATTACTCTTCACAAGAATATTGCAACGACCATTATTTTTCTTGTCATGATTCGACTTTTTTGGCGGTACACCCATCCTGCGCCACAACTTCCAGACAGTATGTCCCCTTTAATGAAAAAACTGGCACATGCAGGTCATTTAGCCCTATATTTTATTTTATTGGCATTGCCCATTACTGGCTGCTTGTTTAGCTGGAGCGCTGGACACCCTGCACCTGTGCTTTATCTGTTTAATATCCCTCAACTGATTGGTGAAAATCCTGAAGTGATGGCGATCGTGAAACCGATGCATATTTATCTGTCATGGTTTGCAGGGCTTCTTGTCGTTGGACACATTTTGGCAGCACTTAAACATCATTTTATTGACAAAGATCATGTGTTGATCAGCATGACCAGACAACCCAAATAATCCCTTAAACAAATTCCATAAAAAACGCATCTCATTCAGATGCGTTTTTTAATTCAATATTCTATTTTTATAGCTGTTGGATAGTTGCAATCCATTTCTGCTTTTCAGCAGAATCGATAAAAGATGCTTCAAATGAATTGATCGCCAATTGTTTTAGCTCATCATTGGATAAATTCAAAGCTGCATGAACCGCAAGAAAATTATCATTCATATAACCACCAAAATAAGAGGGATCATCTGAATTAATGGTGACATGTACGCCTTGTTTGAGTAAACGGTGAATATTGTGTTCAGCCATATCCTCTACGACACAAAGCTTTAAATTACTGAGCGGACAAACCGTTAACGGCATTTTTTCATCAATCAAACGCTGCAATAAAGCTGGATCTTCGTCTGATCGCACGCCATGATCAATACGATTGACCTGAAGCAAATCCAGTGCTTCCCACACATATTCTGGCGGACCTTCTTCACCTGCATGTGCGACAATTAAAAAACCTGCTTCACGTGCTTTAGCAAAAACACGTTCAAACTTGGACGGTGGATGCCCAACCTCACTAGAATCTAATCCAACCGCAATAATGTCATCTTTAAATGCCAATGCTTGTTCGAGCGTTTTAAATGCATCTTCTTCGCTTAAATGACGTAAAAAACACATAATCAGTTGAGAGCTAATGCCTAGTTTGTCTTTTGCATCTGTACAAGCGCGTTTTAATCCGTTCAAGACTGTCGCAAACTCAACTCCACGCTCAGTATGCGTTTGCGGATCAAAAAACATTTCAGTATGCACGACTTTATCTTCAGCACATTTTTCGAAGTATGCCCAAGCCAGATCATAAAAATCCTGCTCATGTACCAAAACATTTGCGCCTGCATAATAGATGTCTAAAAATGACTGTAAATTATGAAAATTATAAGCTTGTTTAATTTCTTCGACCGACTGATAAGGAATCTGAATATGATTGCGCTGTGCGATTTCAAACATCAATTCAGGCTCAAACGTGCCTTCAATATGCACATGTAATTCGGCTTTGGGTAAAACACGAATTAACTCAACTTGATTCATAATAACTCCAAAATAGCAAAGGGCGCAGAAAACACTCTGCACCCTTTTTTCTTCAATAAAAATTATCCGCCAAATACAGCAAACTTAAATGCCCAAAGTACTGCCACGATCCAAACCATATATGGGACAGTTTTAGCTTTGCCTGTCAGTAATTTAATCAAGGCATAGCTAATAAAGCCCATCGCAATACCATCTGCAATTGAATAAGCAAATGGCATAAAGACAATGGTTAAAAACGCAGGAACAGCTTCTGTAATATCTTCCCAATCAATATTGGTGATCCCTTGAATCATCAACACACCAACAAATAAAAGTGCTGGAGCAGTGGCAAAACCTGGTACTGATTGAGCAAGAGGAGCCAAAAACAAACAAGCAAGGAATAAACAAGCGACTACCACCGCAGTCAAACCCGTACGACCACCTGCGGCCACTCCTGATGCAGACTCAATATATGGTGTAGTCGAAGAAGTTCCTAAAGCAGCCCCTGCAACAATCGCAGTCGAATCTGCAAATAAGGCTTTTTTCAAACGCGGTAATTTACCATCGACCAATAAACCTGCACGATGTGAAACACCAACCAGTGTTCCAGTACTGTCGAACAAATCGACCAAGAAGAAGACAAAAATAACGCCAATCAAACTTGCGGTAAATAGTCCTTCAAAATCCATTTGTAGAAAAGTCGGTGCTAATGATGGAATCTCACCAACGACACCTTTAAATTGATTCAAACCCATGAATGTTGAAATGGCTGTAATGACCAGAATACTGATAATAATCGCACCACGGATTCGAAAGTGATGCATCACCACAATCATCAAAAACCCGAGTAGTGACAATAAAACAGTTGGCTGTTTAATATCTCCCAAACCGACTAGCGTCGCTGGATTTGCTACAATAATGCCCGAATTTTTGAGTGCTACTAGCGCAAGGAATAAGCCAATCCCACCCCCGATCGCAAATTTGAGTGACATCGGGATGGCATTCACAATCGCTTCACGAATTTTTAAAAAGCTGATTGCCAGAAAAATAAGACCAGAAATAAAAACTGCGGCTAAGGCAGTTTGCCACGGCACACCCATGCCCAGACAAACCGAGTAGGTAAAATAAGCATTTAACCCCATACCAGGAGCAAGTGCGATTGGATAATTGGCGATTAGCCCCATGACCAAGCAGCCAATAGCGGCAGCCAAGCAGGTTGCGACAAAGACCGCACCATGATCCATTCCAGTTTCAGACAAAATTAGTGGATTGACAATAATGATATAACACATCGTCAAAAAGGTCGTTACACCTGCAAGCACTTCAGTTCTAAAGCTTGTCTTATTTTCGCTTAGTTTAAATAAGCGCTCTAACAAGTCTGCTGAAGGGTTAGGAGTTGACATAACATAGTCCCTACAAAAAGTTTGAGCATACTGTGTTGCTATATGTATATGGTCTTAAAGGAAATATTTATTTGAATACACTTTTAAGACGCATTGCGATTGTATAATGGATTAAGCAATCAATATGCCATTTGCTTATTATTAAAAAGCAATTCCCTATTTCCAAATACGCACTATTAGTAACAAAGTATAAGGTTTAATCACCTGACCAAAACACAAAAAAGCCGCATAGATGTATGCAGCTTCACATATAATTGAAGGAATATGATGTTAAAAATATAAATTGATATCTTTAATGCCTTCCCCCGAAAAGATTATATCATATTATTTATATTTTTGTTTTAGCAATCCAATTCGATAAATCTATGAAATTTATTTAAAATCATTAGCTTAAAATCACAATCTTAAAGCTATTGTATTAGACCCTGACGATGAACACCAGAAAGCGACGAATGTTGATTGTAGTTTGGATTCGCTTCAAGTGTCTTGAGACTATGCTCTGCTTCTGTGATTACTCGACTCACCTGTTCTCTTTTCTTTACTTTAGAATCAAGATAAATACTGTAACCAAGCAGAATCACTAGGCTCGCAAAAATCAAAATAAGTATATTTCTCATAAGCGATATTCTTGTTATCCACATATTTGTGATTTATTTTACCAAAAATAGACAAAAAGCGACACATAAAACATTCTCTTGATACTTTATATGTGATGCATTTTTGAAATTTTTAACCCTTTGTGCATCATGATCTGATCTGGACAATACAGCCTTCAGATCGCTCATTTATTGTTAATCTTTTGATTTAAAATTATTATTTAAATAGTTTAGAACTATTTATGATAACCATCGCGTCAACATCAATCTTATTCTTAAACTCCTTGAGACAATTTAAAAATTTTCATTGTTTCGCTATTCATTGTATTCGTATAATTTTGGTTACTTAAGTATCAAAACTATCATTTTTAGACTTTTGAAAGCACAACAAATGATCTTTAGGTATCAAATTATGAGGACTTAAGCTGGGAAATACAAATATACTCAGCGTATGTCCTGCGATGCCTCAACTAATAAATTATTGTATTATCGTGACAAAATAATGAACGCGTCGCTATTCTACCGTTTTAATGATAAATCCTCGGCCTGATATCATGATATTTTTAGGATGATTCAGATTGGCATAAAGTGACTTTTTTTGTCAGCATATACATCTTCTTTATTCTTCACTTTTTTAAGTTCAAGTTTAGCAATCACCAACTGACTCATCTGCTCGCTTTGGTTCTCTGGCTAATGGTGCTACACTAGCGGCTCGTTTCAAAATCTCTTTTATTTTATGCAAATCACGCCACCTTAATTGATTGTTTCTTTTATTTATCAATTCATCACTGTCTAGTGATGTGGTGTCGTCGTGTGTGTAAATATCACATCACTAGCCTTTAATCATATACAAATACTCTTACAGGCTATTTATGTTTCAGCAAATTCGTCAAGAATGGTTCTCCAATATTCGCGGGGATGTTCTTGCAGGCTTAGTCGTTGGACTTGCTCTTATTCCAGAAGCAATTGCATTTTCCATTATCGCAGGTGTTGATCCTCAAGTTGGCTTATATGCCTCATTTTCCATGGCGGTTGTCATTGCTTTTATGGGCGGTCGACCTGCCATGATTTCCGCAGCTACAGGCGCTATGGCATTATTGATGGTTAGCCTAGTCAAAGAACATGGACTAAACTACCTTCTTGCAGCAACAATTTTGACAGGTATTATTCAAATTATTGCGGGGCAACTTAAACTCGCCAAACTGATGCGCTTTGTCTCCAAATCTGTGGTGGTTGGTTTTGTAAATGCTTTGGCTATTTTAATTTTTATGGCACAACTTCCTGAATTATTACATGTTTCGTATCAGGTTTATGTATTTGTGATTTTAGGGCTCGCCATTATTTATTTATTTCCTTATGTGCCCAAGATTGGCAAGTTAATTCCCTCACCCATGGTCTGTATTATTGTCATTACATTCTTGGCGTTATTTTTAAACTCACATGTACGAACCGTCGGTGATATGGGTCATTTACCCAATAGCCTACCGCATTTCTTTATTCCAGATATTCCGTGGAATCTTGAAACTTTATGGATTATTTTACCCTATTCCTGTGCATTGGCAGCAGTAGGATTATTAGAATCGATGATGACCGCGACTATTGTGGATGAACTGACGGATAGTTCGAGCGATAAACATCGTGAGTGTAAAGGTCAGGGTTTTGCCAATATCGTGACTGGTTTTATGGGTGGTATGGCAGGGTGCGCCATGATTGGACAATCCATGATTAATGTAAAATCTGGCGCGCGCAAACGTCTTTCAACTCTCGTTGCTGGTGTTTTTCTACTGATATTAGTTGTGTTTATCAGTGATTGGTTGCGGGTCATTCCTATGGCAGCATTGGTTGCCGTGATGATTATGGTTTCTATCAGCACTTTTGATTGGGGATCGATTAAAAACTTTAAACATAATCCTAAAAGCAGCAATATTGTCATGATAGCCACAGTCATCGTGGTGGTTGCAACTCATAATTTGGCAATTGGGGTTTTGGTTGGGGTTCTCCTTTCTGCATTATTTTTGGCGCAAAAACTTGAAAATGATGTACATATTGAAACTTCTCGTCATGGCGACACACGCATTTATGATGTACGTGGTCAATTATTCTTTAGCTCTTCGGAACGTTTCTCTCAGGCTTTTGATTCTCAGGAAAATGTTAAACAAGTCGTTATTGATTTAACGCATTCTCACATTTGGGATGTGACAACAGTCGCTTCTCTCGATAGCATTATTGAAAAGTTCCAGAAAAATAATATACAGGTCACTGTAAAAGGCCTAAATGAAGCAAGTTCGATCATGATCGATAAGTACGGTAAACACGCCAGAATTTAAAAACGCTCACTCTAAGAGATAAAAAACCGTGCAATTCATTTGCACGGTTTTTTATTAAAAGCTTATTTGAGATTTAAAACTGAAACTTTAGAACTGATAATTAAGACGAACCAAATAATTTCGTTGCGCACCTGGCATCGCGTTAGAGCGCCAGTATTCTTTATCGGTGAGATTATTCACTGCGAAAGTAATCCCCCAATGCTCATCCTTATAACCCAAAGCTGCGTCTAGGCGTGTCCAGCCCTCAATCTTGTTCAGATTGTTATCTGCGGTATAAAATGATCCCACGTAGGTGCCACCAATTTCAGCATAGACTCTTTCAACGGGTAAATAACGTATAAATAAATTACCTGTATTTTCAGAGATATTGGCAAGACGATTACCTTTTAAGCGGCTGGTTTCTGCTACTGTAGCGCGAGTATCTTTTTTCCATTTGGCATCGGTATAACCATATCCACCGCGTACAAAGACATTCTCTAAGACACGACCAATAAAACTGAATTCAACACCCTTTGATTGTTGTTGCTGTCCGACTTGCCATTCATTAGGTTGATTTGTTGGATCTGGCTGATAGCGAATATTATTCTTGGTAATATCAAAAACCGATAACTGTGTATTTAAACGCTGCTCGAACCAATCGCTTTTAACCCCGACTTCGTATTGTTCATTGTATTGAGGTTTTGCATCATAGACACTGGTATTATTCACATTTGGATCAATACTGATCATGCCTCGCCCACCATAAGGAGCAAAACTTTTACTATATGAGGTATAAAAACTATGCTGATCTGTTGGCTGCCAGACAAAGCCAAAATTTGGGCTTAAGCTTTCGCCATCATAGCTTTTCGATACATTTACAGGCTTACTATTTGCAACCTGTGCCTGTGTTTTAAATTCAAATGTATCGTAGCGAATACCGAGCATCATTTTTAAAGTTGGAGTAAGTGTCACTAAATCCTGTAAGAAAAACGCTAGATTTTCAGCATCGTGATGGTTAATGGTCGTGGTTGCTTTATGGGCATTTACAGGCAAATCATCATAATAATCTGAAGGATTATAAGGATTGATATAACCATAATAACTTTGACTACCGCTTGAATAGTTACCAAGCTTTGGATCTCGATCCTCATGTGTCCAATCACTACCAAACATAATTTGATGTTCAAGACGACCTGTATTAAATTTGCCTGTAATATCAAAAGTATTAAGTAATGTTTTATTCATAGTTTCTTGCCATGCATAACTTTGGCGTAAATATCCCTTCCAAGTACACGCTGCACCCGTGATTTGTTTACCATTCAAATCACACCATGTTCCACCAAAGAAATTATCAAAATTTTGATAGGCTTGACGGTAACTAGCCGCCCAGTGGAATTTCCACTCAGGTGCAAATTCATATTTGAGATCTGTACGAATAGTTTGAAGTTCATCTTCTATATAATCAGTTGGACGCGCAAAACCTGTTTTTAATGAGACATCTTTCGGCAAGTTTTCATAACTTGGCCCTCGGTCAGGAGTACGGTCCAATTTATCGTAGGTATATTGTGTCGTCCACAACAAAGTATGATCATCATTGCGATAGCTAATACTCGGTGAAAGCATTTCTATTTGCGAACCAATTCCTTTACGGAAACTATTGGTATCGGCCTTTTCACCTGTTAATCGGACTGCCCAGTGATCATTTAAAGCTCGATTAATATCTATGGTTGCCCCAACATTATTGTAGGAACCTGTATAAAGCCCAACTGTACTTTTTGAATCAAAATTGGCAAATTTTGTGACCATATTGATCACGCCACCACCTTGACTTCGACCATACAGAACTGAAGCAGGCCCTTTTAGTATCTCGATTCGTTCAACATTGGCTGTGCTACGGCGTAACTGACCGCTTTCACGCACGCCATCACGGTAAATGTCACCTGCATCTGCGGCGAAACCACGTAAATAAATACCATCGCCACGAGTATCGTAACTGGTCGATATTCCGGGTGTGCCTTGCAGCATAATACTTAAATCGTTAGCACCATATATTTTATATTTTTGTACATCGATAGTATCGATGGTTTGTGGAATATCTTTCTTCTTTAGACCATTACGCGTGACATTTGCTTCATCATAGTCGATATAACTTTTGACTGGATCAAGTTCGCTCATTGCTTCAATTTTAATGGTAGGCAAGACTGCTTTAGTCGTTTGTAGCTCATCAGTATTTAGCGATTCATCAAGATCTTTTGCAAATCCAGAATGAGTTTGCACAATCATCATTGCTAATAAACTCAGCTTAAAGGCGCTTATACGCTTCATTTTTAAATTAAATTGATTCATTAGAAAAATTACTCAGACTTAAAATATTTAGTAAATAAAACTTGTGCATACTAATAAAAAACATTCTCATTTGCATTACTGTTTTAATACAAATTGATCATTCTGAGTACAATCAATTAAGCTATTTTTAATAATTATCTTCAAAAAATTGAAAATTCAACTATATTTTTAAGAAATAAAATACAATCCAATGTGATAACAAACTAAATATAAATAAGAAAATTTTTAAAAAAATGAAACTTTTCCTATAAAAAAGGGATAACCGAAGTCATCCCTAAATATTACATGTTTTGATTAATTACGCAGCAGACCGCTCATTCTCTTCAAGCATTTGACGATCAACTTCTTCAGGGTTATTCAATGCATTCTGAAGTTTTTGCATATCCAATGCACCGACCCATTTCGCAACGACAATCGTTGCTACACTGTTACCCGTTAAATTCGTCAAAGCACGTGCTTCAGACATAAAGCGATCAATACCTAAAATCAAGGCAAGTCCCGCAACTGGAATATGCCCCACCGCTGACAAAGTTGCAGCCATGACGATAAATCCAGAACCTGTGACTCCTGCTGCACCTTTCGATGAAATCAATAGCACAATTAGCAACGTAATCTGATGTTGAATATCTAGTTGGGTGTTGGTGGCCTGAGCAATGAAAATTGCAGCCATGGTCAGATAAATCGAAGTACCATCCAAGTTAAATGAATAACCTGTCGGAATAACCAAACCGACCACCGACTTTTCGCAACCTGCGATTTCGAGCTTTTTCAGCATTCGCGGTAACACTGATTCTGACGAAGATGTCCCCAGTACAATCAGTAATTCTTCACGGATGAGGCGTAACATTTTGAAAATACTGAAACCACACACACGGCTGATCGTGCCCAGTACAATAAAAATAAACAACAAACACGTGACATAGAAGCACAAGATAAGTTGTCCAAGTTGTACCAAAGAACCAACACCATATTTACCAATGGTAAAAGCCATTGCACCAAAAGCACCGATCGGCGCAAGCTTCATGATCATATTCACGATGTTAAAAAATACATGTGAAATTTGATCAATCAGTTTCAACACAGGTTTACCTGCATCGCCTAATTTATGCAGTGCAAAACCGAATAAGATAGCAAACAGTAAAACTTGTAAAATTTCACCATTGGCAAATGCGCCTACTACCGTTTCAGGAATGATATGCATCAAAAATTCGACGGTAGACTGGGACTGACCAGAGGCAACGTATTTCGCAATCCCTGCTGTATCGAGTGTCGCTGGATCGACATTCATCCCCACACCAGGTTTGGCAATATTAATTACCAAAAGACCTACAATCAGTGCGATGGTTGAAACGATCTCAAAGTAAAGTAATGCAATTCCGCCAGTCTTACCGACAGATTTCATACTCTCCATACCCGCGATACCACTAACCACCGTACAGAAAATGACAGGTGCAATAATCATCTTAATCAGACGAATAAATGCGTCCCCCAGAGGTTTGAGTTGTTCTCCTAACCCCGGAATATTTTCTTTGACACCATCTACGATTTGGGTTGTGCTTGGATAAAAATGTCCAACCAAAACACCTGCGATAATGGCAATGATCACTTGAAAATAAAGTGATTTGTAAATCGGTTTTTTAGCCATAACTTTACGTCAACAAATATTTCTAAGCCCTTAGAAATATATCTATAAAAATATCTATAAAAAATTTATAGACAGCCCTTTAGCCCACTTGTCTGAATGACTCATGGCGGAAGTTCTTTTACAAGAAAACTTTCCTTAAGATGAAAAACAATATGTTTTTCAAAACAGTCTCACGACTTAAAACGTTCCGATCAAACTAGAACTTAATCTGTTTAAAGAAAAATGGGAGGTAACGAATAAATCGTTAATAAAAATTAAACAGTACTAAAATGCCGAGAGTTTACTGCAATTCCTCTTTTTATCGGTTACAAAATCCATTTTTCGGCTATTTTTTAATCAAAAATAGTGTAGACATTAGTCTAATACCCTTAAGAATAATTCTTTCATTTTATTTTTATGTCATAGTGATGCTATTCATTTTTCAACGAAATATTGACCGCATATGAACACTAAGAAAAATCTATATAAAGACAGTGAACATCCTTTTGCCCAATATGTACGAATACTCGGCAAAGGAAAAACAGGTTCGCGATCATTAAATTATGAAGAAGCTTATGCTGCTTTTTCCATGATTTTGAAAGGAGAAGTCTTGGATGTTCAGTTGGGTGCCTTTTTAATGTTGCTAAGGGTGAAAGAGGAATCTGTTGAAGAGCTCACGGGATTTGTACAAGCCACCAAAGATCAACTGAACTTTCAGCCATTAGATGTCGATCTGGATTGGTCATCTTATGCGGGTAAACGTAAACATTATCCGTGGTTTCTATTATCTGCACTCACCTTAGCAAAGCATGGTTATAACATTGTAATGCATGGTGCTGCGGGTCATACCATTAACCGTGTGTATACTGAACAAGTCCTTCAATATTTGGACTATCCAATTTGTAGATCTCAACAAGATGTTAAGCAACAATTACAGCAACAACATTTTGCTTATTTACCTTTGGACGTAATTTCCCCTGTCCTGAGTGATATGATCGATTTACGGAATGTCATGGGGCTTCGTTCACCTGTTCATACTTTAGCGCGTTTAATTAATCCCTTTAATGCCAAAGCTACCCTGCAAGCCATTTTTCATCCTGCTTATCGTAATTCACACCAACAAGCAGCGTATCAACTGGGCTATAAAAATAGTGCGGTGATTAAAGGCGAAGGTGGTGAATTTGAGCGTAATCCTGATGCAAAAACGCTTATTTGCGGTATTAAAAATGGTGAATTGTATGAATACGAATTGCCTAAATTGACCCCCGAACGTAGCCCAACTGAAGATGAACTTGATTTAGCCACATTTAAACAAGTGTGGTTGGGTCAGACGAGTCATGAATATGGTGAAATGGCAATTATTGAAACGATGGGTATTGCGCTATATACCATGAATGTGGTTGACGATTATGTTCAAGCGATGCAAAAAGCAAAAGTGCTTTGGAATACTAGATTCGACAAAGCACTTTAAATACCATGAAAACCGATACGTTTTAAATAAAACGGATCGGTTTAAATTCAGGTTCTGGCAGGTGTGAATCACACTCCTCACCTTCTTCCTTTTTACCTTTATCAATATAACCTGTACGCTCTTTTTCAGGGACATTCTCATGTTCCCACGCAATGACCGCTTGCATACAAATTTGGCGTTGTTCTTGAGTTAATGCGATACCATTTGGCCATTTGCCAATTTCCACTGCCGTTTTTAAACGCTCCACGATATCTGGATCTAAAACGGCAAGCATTTGTTCAATATTCATGCGTCATCCTGCTGTTGAAATGAGTCAAAATCCTGATTCCAGCCAAGCTTTGTACGGCAAGCCATATAAAAGTCATAACCGGGTGGATGTAATAAGTTTAACTTAAATGGATGCTTTCGGATATGCACTGTATCCCCTACATTCAAGGAAATACTGTTTTGTCCATCAGCACTCACCATCGGGAGAACACGATTTTCGCGAATCGTGAGTTTAATTTCACTGTGTCCACTGACCACGATTGGACGTGAAGATAAAGTATGCGGATGCATTGGAACTAAAGCAATCGCATCCATACCCGGATGCAAAATAGGACCACCACCTGACAGTGCATACGCGGTTGAGCCTGTTGGTGTCGATACAATCAGACCATCACTATGTTGACGATAAACATACTGACCATCAATATTCAGCTCAAAATCAATCATATGTACGGAGCGGCCAGAATGTAAAACCACATCATTAAGCGCAATCGCATCATAAATGGTTTCACCTTTGGAACGAACTTCCATTTCCAGTAAAAAACGTCGATCTAACTGGAAATGTCCCTGTAATACCTGATCAAGTTTAAAGATCACCTCAGAAGGTTTAATGTCGGTTAAAAATCCCAAGCGACCACGGTTGACCCCGATTACAGGGGTATTATGTCGAACCAATGCACGTGCAGCATGCAACAGTGAACCATCACCGCCCACCACAATCACGAGATCCACCACTTCACCCAATAAACTACGACTTACACTTTGCGTGTTATTGTCAGGGACAAGTGCTGCCGTTTCCTGATCAAAAACAGGATGTAATCCCAAATGCAAAAGATGGTCGTGAATCAGACTTAATGTTTCAACGACTGATGATTTATCAGGACGGCCGATTAAACCGATATTACGAAAAGATTTGGCTGAAAGATTTGCAGACTGCATTGGATGCCTATAAGTTAAAGCCAGTATAGGGTTGGTCTGTGAAGCATCATATACATGAGGCTCATCCATCGCAAAATCACGATGAACCCTAAGATCAACATATCATATGCGATTTGTGCGACTAATATAACACAGTAATTCTAAAATCGTCTCGAATCAATCTACCCCATCTATCTCTATAAAAATGTTGATTATCAATCAATAATATCTAAAGAATTTGAAGCTTTAGCAGAAAAAATGAGTTTTTTAGCTTGTTCACAGATTTATCATTGCAAAATGTATAAAAGCTATCGCATGATTAGCACACTTTGTTGGCTTTTATGACAGATTTATGAAGTTTGAACGTGGCATCGGCTTTTTTGCGCTTATTTTTTCAGTGATCATTATTGGCGGTTTTCTTGCATTTAGTATTTATTTAATTCGACTGGATAATATTATTCGCGAGAAATTTGAAGGTAAACGCTGGGACATCCCCGCAAAGGTTTTTGCACGACCTCTGGAACTTTATACCAATGCACCTGTGACTCAGACTGACTTTAGTCAGGAACTAGGATTGCTTGGCTATAAAAGCACCCAAAATTACACTAAATCTGGGAGTTACGTGGTTCAGGGCAATACCATGTATGTGCATACTCGCGGATTCGATTTTGGTGATAGTACTGAACCTGAACAAGTTTTGCAGGTGTCTTTTGCCAATGATCAAATTTCAGATATTCGCGCCACCAAGCCATCATCAACAGGCATTGCTAGACTTGAACCGCTCTTGATTGGCGGCATTTATCCGCAACACAATGAAGACCGTGTCCTGATTAAACTGGACAAAGTGCCAAAAACCTTGATTGAAGCGCTGGTCGCAACAGAAGATCGTAACTTTTATAGTCATCATGGTATTTCTATACGTGGAACTGCACGTGCCTTGGTGAGTAATGTCACAGGTGGCCGACGTCAGGGTGGTTCGACCTTGACACAGCAATTAGTCAAAAACTTCTATTTGAGTCCAGAACGCACACTCAAACGTAAAGCCAATGAAGCGTTTATGGCCATGTTGCTAGAGCTACATTATAGTAAAGATGAAATTCTGGAAGCCTATTTAAACGAAGTGAATCTCGGGCAAAATGGTAGCTATTCTATTAATGGCTATGGCTTGGCTTCACAGTTTTATTTTGGTCTACCCCTACGTGAATTAAACATCGCGCAGCAAGCTTATCTGGTGGGTTTGGTACAAGGACCTTCGTTATATAATCCGTGGCGTAATCCTGAAGCGGCACTTAAACGTCGTAATATCGTGCTAAATAATATGTTAGTGATGGGTTACTTAACTCAGGATCAATACGATAAAGAAAGTGCACGTCCTTTAGGCGTGGTGGCTAAACCAAGTCTTGGGCCAGCGAAATTCCCAGATTTTCTGGACATTGTTCGTCGCCAACTCCGTTCTGAATATCAGGAAAATGACTTAACCAATCAGGGTTTACGTATTTTCACAACACTTGATCCAATTGCTCAAACTCGTATTCAAAATGCCTTTAAATCGACTGTCGAACAAATTGCAAACCGTAATCCAGCTCGCCTTAAAGATTTACAAGGCGCTGTATTGGTTCAACATCCAGAAAATGGAGAGTTAATTGCTGCTGTTGGTTCGACTCAGGACTTTACAGGATTTAATCGTACAGTAGATGCTAAACGTCAAGTCGGTTCATTGCTTAAACCTGTCATTTATTTAAGTGCAATTGAGTCTGGACGTTATAACTGGGCGAGTCAAATTCAAGATGCGGCGGTCAATATCCCAGTAGGCGGCGATAAAAGCTGGACACCTAAGAACTATAGTGGCGGTGAACATGGTGTCGTTACATTGCAACAAGCACTGGCACACTCATATAACCTTTCAGCCGTGCGTTTAGGTCAGGAATTTGGTTTATCCACTTTTAGCAATAACCTGAAAAAATTTGGCGTCACCTCAGATATTCCAAACTATCCATCTGCATTTTTAGGTGCGGTAAATATGTCACCAATGGAAATGCTCAGTATCTATGGAAACTTCGCAACAGGCGGTTTTAAATACCCGACTCGTGCGATTCGTTCTGTGGTTGATGCCAATGGTCATGTATTAGAACGTTTTGGCTTAAATGTTCAACAAACCATTGATCCATCTGCTGCCTACATTTTGAATTATGGTCTGCAACAAGTCATGCGTTCAGGTACAGGTAAAGCCGCTTATAATACTTTATCTCCTGATCTGAATCTTGCGGGTAAATCAGGAACGACCAACGATACACGTGACTCATGGTTTGCAGGTTATTCTGGTAATTATCTGGCTGTCGTATGGCTGGGTCTGGATGACAATAAAATCACGGGATTAACAGGTTCATCAGGTGCATTACCTGTCTGGACCAATGTCATGAAACAATTGCGTCAACAGCCCGTTAACTTACGTCAAACAGATGATGTGCAATGGCAATGGATTGACTCTGCTACAGGTCATTTATCCGCTCAGGGCTGCGAAGGTGCGATGTACATCCCACTCATACGTAACAATGTCCCGCGTCAGGCAACTGTGTGTGGCTTACCACATTATCAGGTTGAGCCAACTTACAATTCTGATACGGAAAACGGTGATACAAGTGCCCCTGCGAACGATAGCATGGACAACTATATTCGTGACAGTGAAGATCAAATGCAAAATGATCTGTCCAATAATCGCGTCATTTCCAGTGGTAGTTATTCAAACTAATGATCACGGTTGGTAAAAGAGATTTAAAACGTATGTGGAAGCAAGGTTTTTTAGTATTAACAATGGCTGCTTTTGTGGGATGTTCGACATTCCCTTTACATGAAGAACAGAAAAAAGCACCACAAAAGCCTGCTGAACCTGCCAAGAAAACGGTAGAAACACCTGATGGAGTTGAAATCACACCCTATGAACAGGAAGAAATCAAACGTAAACCAGTACGTGTTGTCGTTCCTGAACAAAAGGCAAAACAGCAATTTAATGATGGACGATCTCTTCCTGCTTTTAAAAATCTGATACAACAGACTCAGACGGCGTATCGTCAGCAAAAATGGGACGATGCTGAACGCTTTGCTTTACAGGCTCAGCGTTTAGCGCCACAAGCGGCAGAAACCTTTATGTATTTGGCTTTAGTCGCCAATCAAAAAGGACAATACAGTTCGGCAGAATCACTGGCACGACGCGGTTTAAGTTATGCTCAATCTGCGCCAATGAAAAAACAACTTTGGCAGGCTATTTTAGTCGCTGGGCAAAAGCAAAATCATGCACAAACCGTACAGCAAGCTCAACAAGCCTTAAATTCACTTTAAGGCTTGTTGTAGATATTGCAAACATCTGAAATTTTATATTAATTTAAAAATTACGAATACCTGCAATTCCGTAAGCACCATGCTGCTGTGCTTTGACAAGATCATCAGGATGCAACCCACCTAGTGCAAAAACTAAAATATGAATGTGTTGTGTCCATTGTGCTAAAGTTTCCCACCCTAAAGCTTGGCGCTCTGGATGGGTTTGTGTGGTCTGGATTGGACTGATCAACACCGCATCGCAGCCAATTTGCTCGGCATGTTGCAACGCAACCAGATCATGACAGGCAGCGATATAACGCTTAGTTTGTTGCAAATCCCCTTTTCGCAGTTGCATCAATTGATGTTGCTTAAGATGCAAAGTCTTTATCGAGGGTGTTAAATCGCTGGACATTTTTTGAAAATGCTCAATATTGATTATCAGTTTTTGTAAATCTTCTGATGAGTATCGATGTAAATCTTCAGCTAAAAACTGATCTGGTTCTACCCTCCAATAAAAAAGTGAATTTGCCTCTGGTCGAAAGTCGGATAATTGATGACTAATTTTGATGTAATGCGGCCAAACTAAACGCTGAATAATCGAATCATTGGCTTTGGGGAAATTGAGCTGCGTTAATTGCTCACGTGCATACCACGTCCACGGCTGCTGAATCAGCTGCATTAAGTCGTCAGGGACATAGGCATAAAACAGATGAAGATTGACCACAATATCGTCATATTCATGTTGAATACGATCAAACGCATACCATTGTGATAATCCAATACCCACTTCCTCATAAATCTCACGGCGACACGCCTCTTCAGGGCTTTCTCTTGATTCTACCTTGCCACCTGGAAATTCATATTTATTGCCTTGATGCTGCTTTGCTTGGCGCCAGCCTACTAATACTTTTCCGCGATGTAATAACAGCCCAATAGCAATATCGATCACAGGTTTTGACATAGCGTTTAGATCTTCCTCAATTTTACCCAAGTGTAAGCAAATTTTATTTTTTATAAAATATTCATTTTTTGATTGACAGGCCTATTCGATAATGATTATCATTTAAATCGTTAGCTAAAACACCACGGAGCACAACAAATGAACGCACCTTTTAACCTATTTACTCGTAGCAACGAAACAGCTCAATCTTTGCCAATGTTGCATTCTAACAATCTATTTGCCCTAGGTCGTGAAATTCGCATTATGCATGCCGGTGAAGAATACCGCTTACGCTTAACTCGTAACAACCGTTTGATTCTAACTAAATAATTAGAAAAACCGTCTAAAATAATAACACTCGTGGGCAAATAAAATATATAAACAGTATGGCTTGAGCCATACTGTTTTTCTTTGTGAACGGTCTGGATATTATTCACTTAATGCTTTTTAAAACAGCATTTCCCACTTTAAGAAGGATCTAAGTCTTCTGCCAAAGTAAACATAAGTTCTACCGTTAAACCACCCTGCTCAACGACATGAAAATCCAATTGTGCATGGTGCAACATCACAATCTTTCGCGTGATGGAAAGCCCTAATCCCGAACCGCGCTGTCCTGTTCCCAAACCTCTAAAAAAACGTTGTCCCAAACGTTCAAAAATTTGCTGATCCATTTTCTCGCCATGATTGTGAATGCTTAAACGAATGCACTGTGGTGGTATATTTTCAAGTTGAATATGGACTTGAGAATCACTAGGTGAATAACGAATGGCATTATCCAGCAGATTACGGATACAGGTAAAAACCAGCTCATGATTCGCATAAATCTCAGTCTGTGATGCGCTAAAATCTGAAATAATTTCAATACCTTGATCTTCTGCAAACAAAGACAATGCGGCGATAACTTCTACTATAATTTCATCTAGAGATAACCGCGTTTTTGCGAGTTGTTGTTCATGGGCAGGATCTAAACGTGCTAAAAGCAGTAAATTTTCCAAAACCTGAGTACTGCGATCGACATCATTTTGAATTTGGCTTAAATCCTGTTTAAGTTGAGGAATATCATGATATTTTCGCTGAATCAATTGCAGGCGCATTTGTATGGCAGATAAAGGAGAACGTAATTCATGTGAAGCATCCGCAGTAAATGCCTGCTCTGCCAATAATGCCCGATCCAATCGATGCAGGAGTTGATTTAAAGAGTTGATTACAGGTTGAATTTCTGTAGGCATGTGTGGCGTGACAATGGGTTGTAAATCCTGCGCCGATTTGTGTTCTATAGATTGAGATAAATTTCGTAAACTCGCCAGATCACGACGAATCCCCCAACGCATCAATCCCCATTGTAATAACCATAAAATGATCAGAACCACCAAGTACCAGATCAGGCTTTGCCATAGCTCATCAAAGCGTGCCGATAAAGGCTGAATCACAATAGATATGAGTCCTGTTTCAGCTTTATCCTGCCGATAAATACGCCAAAGCTGTCCATCTTTCCATCGCAAGGAAAAATCTGTTTCAACGTCTAAATTTAGAGCTAAGGCATCATGATCTGTGGATTGGCTGAGCAGTTGATGATTCCAATACAAGACATATTGCAGATCGAACTCATCACTTAATTCATCCAATTGCTGACCTGAAGGTAAATGCACATCAGAAAGCAACAACATATCTGAAACCTCGTCCATGATTTCATCTTGTACTTTCATGGTGTGATAACAGGTCAAAAACACCAGCAACATAAAAGCAATTACGCCTGCAATCACGCCACTCCATAGCGTTGTTCTAATTAGTTTGGACTGTAATGACAAAGATACGGGACGATTCATTATTTACTCACCCATTCGATAGCCCAAACCACGAATGGTTTTAATCAAAGTTGCACCGATTTTTTTACGCAACTGATAAATATAAACTTCAATCGCGTTACTTTCGATTTCCTCGCCCCATGCATAAAGCGATTCTTCAAGTTGTTCACGTCTTACAATACGTTCGGGGTATTGCATCAATTTATATAAAATCTGGAATTCTTTTGCGGTTAAATCCACGATGTGCTCATCTAGCAATACCGTTTTAGCATGGGTATCTAGTTTGAGTTGTTTCCATTCTAAAATATGACTATTTGCACGTTGTTGGGAACGTAACTGAGCGCGTACACGGGCAGAAAGTTCATCCAGACTAAAAGGCTTAACCAGATAGTCATTTGCCCCCAAATCCAATCCTGTCACCCGATCTTCAATCGTATCTTTGGCAGTAATAAAAATAACAGGAGTAATTGGCTGGTGTTTGCGTAAGGCGAGTAATACATCATCTCCTGTCGCTTTAGGTAAACCTCGATCTAGCAAAATACAGTCATACTGGTGTTGTTCAATGGCGGCAATCGCATAATCGCCACGCTCAACCCAATCCACACGATAGCCATCCATTTCAAGCCATGATTTGATACTTTCGGCTTGGGAACAATCATCTTCAGCTATTAATATGCGCATGTGCGATCTCAAGTGCTTTATCATTAAATAGATCTGTTTTTCACTATAAAGTAAAAAAACCGCAAATCCAAAATCAGACATGCGGTTTCTCTGGAGGAGAACGTTTAGGGTCTAGTGTTAAAATTGAACGCTATCCACATCAATTTCAACACGTTTTGTTGGGATACGGTCAATATCAACTTCACCGATCAAAGTGACGGTCGTAGTGGGAGAAATTGCACGACCTTGCCATAATTCATCATCAATATCGACTGTAATCGTACCAGTAGTATCTCTGAATTGATATTTTTCATCTCCCAAAGATTTAACCACCTGCCCTTTAAGCATTACAGGTGCATCATCTTTCATGGTCAAAGCTTGCTTCACACTTGTCACTTTTGTTGGCGCTAAAGCAGACTGATTAACAGGTGTCTGTGCAGATACATAACCCGTGGTTGCTAAAGTTGCAGCTAATAAGATATTACGCATCATATTCATTTTAATGACCTCATTGGTGTCGGTGTATCGAGTTGATTCATTCAATACGCATAAATTAAACAAACAAGATGAGGTGAATCTTAGGAAAATTTGCGCTTAGGCTATTTAGCTGAGTGGAACAACACGCAAAACCTCTTCTAACGTGGTAACGCCTTCAATCACTTTACGCGCACCTGCAATGCGTAATGGTTCTACACCTTCTTTTTTAGTTTGGGCGCGTAATTCATTTAAGGTCGCATGGGCACTAATTAAATGTTTAACTTCAGTACTCACAGGCATAAATTCATAAATACCAACACGTCCTTTGTAACCCGTGTTACGACATGCTTCACAGCCCACTGCACAATAGACAGTTTCAGGCATATCCATAATATAATCAAAAGTCAGGTGTTTCCATTCCTGTTCATTAATCTGGGTTTGCACTTTGCAATGCGGGCATAACTTTCTGACTAAACGTTGTGCCAATACACCCAAAATGGTTGCGGCAGTCAGAAATGGCTGGACACCAAGATCATGTAATCGAGTTAAACTGGAGGGTGCATCATTGGTATGTAAGGTAGAAAGTACCAAATGACCTGTTAATGCTGCTTGTATCGCCATATTGGCGGTATCCTGATCACGTACCTCACCCACCATGATGATATCGGGATCCTGACGCATTAAAGCTCGGACACCATCGGCAAAACCAAGTTCAATGGCAGGGTTGACCTGCATCTGATTAAAACTGGGTTCCAACATTTCAATCGGGTCTTCAATGGTACAGACATTGACCTGTTCAGTTGCCAATTGTTTTAATGATGAATAAAGTGTCGTGGTTTTACCTGAACCTGTCGGCCCAGTAACCAGAATAATGCCGTGACTGTGCTGAGTGAGTGTATTCCAGTCATTGAGTAAACGTCCTTCAAAGCCCAATTGCTGAAAACTGCGTACCAAAACTTCTGGATCAAAAATACGCATCACCATTTTTTCGCCAAATGCTGTCGGCAAAGTCGAAAGACGTAGCTCTGTTTCTTGTCCTTTAGGTGTTCGGGTTTTTAATCGTCCATCCTGTGGTTTACGCTTTTCTGCAACATTGAGTCGTCCCAAAATTTTAATCCGCGCAATCACCGCAGTTAGAGTATTTGCAGGCATGTTATAAATGGTGTGCAAAACACCATCAATACGGAAACGAACCTTGCCTGTATCTTTACGTGGTTCAAGGTGGATATCACTTGCACCCTGTTCAAAAGCAAACTGCAAAACCCAATCAACTAATTTGACGATGTGTTGATCATTGGCATCAGGCGTTTGCGTATCGCCTAATTGTAAAAGTGCTTCGACACCTTTATTTTCCCGATCATAACTACCCGAATTTTGCGATGAATTGACCGCGCGACTGACCTGATAATATTCAACCAGATAGCGATGTAACTGTTCAGGATTCAAAATCACTCGTTGAATTTTTTTGGGACTCAAGCTACGCTCAAGATTCACCAACCAGTCTGTCATAAACGGTTGGTCTGTCCCGATTAAAACTGAATCTGCTGTAATACCAACGGCCAAAATTTTATTTCGTAAAGCAAACTCTTGTGACATCACTGATGTCAATTTACCTACATCTGCTTTTAGTGGATCAATCACATAAAATGTCAGATCTGATTTTTCCGCAAGCCATTGACTTAAACGCGTGCTATTCAAAATTTTGTCAGGTGATTGTTGGTCTTTAAGATTAAACTGAGCAATCCATTGGATTGGATGCCATTTCAATTGATCTTTTTGTCGATGTGTCGTTTGAATCAATAATTTATCACGCTCGGTGATGCGACCATCTTTTAATAATTGTTCTAAACACCAAACCGTATCTATTTCAAAATTAAACTTCATTGTTATACCCCAAACACTCTACACAATATAGCAGAGTTCATTTGCAATGTATTTTTTAGTCTTTAAATTAGGGATATGCAGCACTTAAAAATTGTTTTAAAGTGCCATAAAAAGCACCAACAAAATATCCAGATCATAGGCGGCTAAATGAGTTCAATTGCATTTAAAAACTTTCATGACGCAGGACAAGCAGTACTGCATTTTTTACGTCAAAAATTTGGATTTGATTTATGGATGATCACACGTGTAGAAGGCAATGACTGGATCGTATTACAGGCCGAAGATCATGGTTATGATGTCAAACCTGGCCGCGTTTTTAATTGGGCAGATTCGTTTTGCTCACATATGGTACAAGGACACGCACCACGGATTGCGCCACGTTCTGAAGATGTTCCACTTTACGCTTCTGCACCCATTGCCCAACAAGTCAATATTAAAGCCTATATCGGACAACCTCTGGTTAAAGAAGATGGCAGTCTATTTGGCACTTTGTGCGCGATTGATCCAGAACCCAAGTCAGAAAAAATTATTGAAGATGGTGGTTTGGTTGAATTATTTGGTAATTTACTCAGCCATATTTTACAGCGTGAAATCCGCGAAAATGAACAAATTCGTTTACATGAACGCCTACAAAACGAAGCCGTTATTGATGCCATGACGGGTGTCTATAACCGCCGCGGCTGGAATCAATTCATTTGTATAGAAGAAGAACGTTGTAAAACCTATGGACATCCTGCTGCTGTTTTCATGATTGATTTGAACGGCTTAAAAGCAATCAATGACCAACAAGGACATGCCGAAGGCGATCGTTTTATTGAACAGGCTGCTTTTATTTTAAGAAATTCACTACGTCAGGAAGATTTACTGGCACGTTTAGGCGGCGATGAATTTGGAATCCTGATACTGGGTCATGACCATGATCATCTGGAACAATTAAAACAACGCTTACTGGAACATTTGGCAGATGCTAAAATCAGTGCTGCGATTGGTTATGCAATGCGCCATCCAAGTCAGGGGTTGGAAGACGCATGTAAACACGCTGATGAGCAAATGTATATCCATAAGCAACAGTGTAAAGCAGACTAAAATAATGCTGCTCATTCAGTAAAATCAACAATCTCAATGTGTTTTTCATTCACCCTGAAACTGACATCAAACTGAGCAAATTTTATTTTATAAATCCGATCAGGATCATCCTGATACGCAGGTCGTGGGTCAAGAGACAATACTTGTTCAAGCTCATCTACAATCTGAGCCGTCAGTTTTTTCTCAACTATATTTTTTTGTCGTAGCGCATCAGCATCCGTTGCCCACATGACTTTTTTTCTCGCGGGTTCATGCTGTGCATAGCCACTTTGCGCATTTTCGATGGCGTCAGAATATTGAATATAAGGTTTAATATCTAAAATAGGCGTTCCATTCAGTAAATCACTGCCTGTCACATAAATACGAAGTGTTTTGCCTATTTTTTCAATTGATTTAAATTGCACCACAGATAACCCAATCGGCGCAGGTCGATACATACTACGAGTCGCAAATACCCCAATTTTTTTATTACCACCCAAACGTGGTGGGCGGACTTGCGGACGAAATTTTTCAAACTCCTGCTGATGTTTATTGTCATGAAACTGCCAAATCAGCCATAAATGACTAAATTCCTCGATACCTTCAAATGCCAATGGATCATTATAGGGTTCATACATTTCAATATACGATTCGACCTGCACCAGATTAGGCTGGCGCGGAATACCAAACTTTTCACGGTACGGCGAATGCATGCTGCCGATGATTGGCAAATTTACAGAATTCATCATCACTTTTTCTTATAAACACAATTAAATATATTCAGTTTATCGAGAATGATTTTAGATTAGAATAGCAACCTGTTTTCTTTTGATCGTGATTGAGACCTTTAATGGCTGCTTTTAACGTTGAACGCATCACCCATGTTCACCACTGGAATGACACTCTTTTTAGTTTTAAAACCACACGCGACACCGCACTGCGTTTTAAAAATGGTCAGTTCGTCATGATCGGGCTTGAGGTCAATGGCAAACCATTAATGCGTGCCTACTCAATTGCCAGTGCTAATTATGAAGAAGAACTTGAGTTTTTCTCAATTAAGGTTCAAGACGGTCCACTCACTTCGATTTTACAAAAAGTACAAGTGGGCGATGAAATTTTGATTTCTAAAAAGCCAACAGGTACGTTGGTACATGATGATATTAATCCAGGTAAAAACCTGTATTTCCTTTCTTCAGGTACAGGTCTTGCACCATTCTTATCGTTAATTCGTGATCCTGAAACTTATGAAAAATTTGAAAAAGTGATTTTGGTTCATGGTACACGCTGGATTAGTGAATTGGCTTACCAAGATCTAATTTTGAATGAATTACCAAATAATGAATGGTTTGAAGAATTAGACATCAAAAACAAATTGATCTACTACCCAACTGTGACGCGTGAACCATTTGAAAATGAAGGTCGTGTCACCACTGCCATTGAAACGGGCGCATTATTTGAAAAAATTGGTTTACCACCATTTAACCCAGAAACTGACCGTGCGATGCTTTGTGGTAGCCCACATTTCTTAACTGATGTAGCTGCACTTTTAGACAAAGCAGGTCTTAAAGAATCTCCGCGTATGGGCGTTTTAGGCGATTACGTGATTGAACGTGCATTCGTTGAAAAATAATCTGCCTTAATGACCCAAAAAACCGAGAAAAATTTCTCGGTTTTTTATATTCATTATTTTTGAAGCTTTTTATTTTGAAAGATATCCACTAGATTTGGCGACTTGGTATCTGGCTGTTCATCTAAAAAGCTCCGCGCATATTCACCTAAATGTGCTTCCATCAATTGAATGGCTTTTTGCTCATCACCTTGCTCAATCGCCTGCAAAATTGCCTCATGTTCTTCAACCGAACACTGATTTGGTTTGGTTTCATACATCCCGATTAACAAGGAAGTTCTAGCAATTAAAGTTTGCAAATATCCTGTCACGATCGGATTATGATTGGCTTCACATAAACAAATATGAAAATCACCAGAAAGCTTGATCCACTCTTTAGTTCAATGAAAGTACCAAAAAAGTTGCTGCATCCACCACCGAAATTATTGCTGTTTTTCCAGATCAAAACAATTTTTTCTGTAAGACAATATCAAGATTATTCAATATTAAATAAAAAACTCAAATTCTTAACAAGAATTTGGGTTCATGATTCTATCTATAATCAAATAAAATTAATTTATCTTATTGATATTTATCCAAGTTGGTTTCTGGACCATCGCGAACAACCGCTTGTGCTTTATCAAAGCTTTCCATTAAGCACTTGTATTCTGGGCATACATGATCAGCAAGAATTCCAGCAAAACGAGAGCCTTCAGGTCGATTCCATGTACGCATTAACTCGGCCACAATCGCAAAGGTATCTGTTGGAATTGCGCCAGCTTGAGTCACACGTGCAATTGTTGTGTCAGTTGCTAATTTACTCCAGTTACCTGAAGCATCAATCACACAATAAACATTATATCCTTCCTGACGGGCACTCACTGCCGGAAAAGCCAAACATACGCTGGTAAGCGTACCTGCAATAATCAGTGTTTTTCTGCCAGTCTTTTTAACTTCATCTACAAATAATGGGTTGTCCCATGTATTAATTTGCCCTGTACGTGGAACATAGACGGCATGAGGAGCATAATGATGTATTTCTGGAATTAATGGCCCATTTGGTCCATCAGGTACAGACGCCGTTGTAATGACGGGGATATTTAATAAGGATGCAGCTTTTGCAATGGCAATGACGTAATTGCGTAAGTCTGGGACCGGAACATCTCTTACTGTATTGAATAAACCACTTTGATGATCGATCAGTAAAATAACTGAATCGTCTGGATCTAACATTCCATTTGTAGCAGCCATAGATCACTCCTTATTCTTACGAAATTAAAAATGAAAACAATTATTTAGATTAATAATTTTTCATTTGATGACACAGCCAACAGTCTAGAATTAGTGTGGCTATCAACTGATGGTAATGTCAAAAAAGAATGATAAAAACTTAATTTAAGCTTAATTTTGTAAAGAAATATCAATTTATTTTAGTTGTTACATGAATCATCAACCAAAAAATAAAATAATGATAAGACGAACAAAAAAAGCGATCTGTTGAATTCTCCAGATCGCTTCTAATTGATTTGACTACGCTTATAAGATTCATGAGTAGATCAATACATTGAATCTATGATTTAAGCTCACCAAAAGCAAAATTGGAAACCGACAAACCGCCCATAAATTGCTTTTCATGATAATTACGTGCGGCTAATTCCTGCTCTGCGGCACCTACAGCCACCATCAATGGCAATAAATGCTCCTCACGAGGATGCGCAACGCGCGCCGCAGGAGCATGTTCCCAATCGTTTAATAATGCATTACGTGCATTGCCCTGATGCTCAACCACTGTTTCAAACAACCACTGATCAAAGGCACGTGACGGCTCTGCCGCATGAGCATTGAACATACGCAAGTTGTGATAGCTGAGTCCACTCGCCACAATCAACACATTTTCATCACGTAACTGCGCTAAAGCACGTCCCATCTCGATATGTTGTTGCGGATTTAGCCCTTTTTTCAAAGACAGCTGTACCACTGGAATATCCGCCGCAGGGTTAATGATCTGCATTGGTGAAAACATCCCGTGATCGTAGCCACGTTGTGCATCGGTCGCCACTGAAATATTCGCTTGTTCTAGCAATTCCACAACACGTTCAGCCAGTTCTGGTGATCCAGATGATTCATAACGTACCTGATAGGTATGTGCAGGAAAACCACCATAATCATAAATCATATCGGGTTGCGATGCCGTCTGAACCGTAAACTCTGGCGCTTCCCAATGCGCAGAAATCATCAAAATGGCTTTAGGTCGTACTACCACAGAATCTAACAAATCACCCAGTGATTGGGCCAGATTGGCATAAACCGTATTCAGATAATCAGGCATCCACGGCCATGGTCCACCACCGTGCGAGATAAAAAATACAGGCTGTCGATGATTTGCAATTTTCATGGATATTCCCTCAGGTTTTATTCAATCATTGTCTAATATTTAATAAGCTTACCAATGCAACAACAATAATAAAAACAGAACAATCAGATGCATTTTTAGAACGATTAATCCCGACTAATTTGCTAGGTTGAGCAAAACACTGAGTAATTTTAAAATAATCACTTATATTTACTATGCCTTTTCAATTGCCATGAAAACTGAGTTGCTCTCTCCTGCTGGATCACTAAAAAATATGCGTTATGCTTTTGCCTATGGGGCAGATGCAGTTTACGCAGGTCAACCGCGCTATAGTTTACGTGTTCGTAATAATGAATTTGATCATGACAACTTGGCTATTGGAATTCATGAAGCACATGCTTTACGCAAAAAGTTCTATGTGGTGGTCAATATTCAGCCACACAATAGTAAACTCAAGAATTTTATCGCTGATTTAGAGCCTATTATCAAGATGCAACCAGACGCACTGATTATGTCTGATGCGGGTTTAATCATGTTGGTTCGTGAACATTTTCCACAGATGCCCATTCATTTATCGGTACAAGCCAATGCCATCAATTGGGCAACGGTAAAATTCTGGAAAGATTACGGTCTTACTCGTGTCATTCTGTCACGCGAACTTTCGATTGAGGAAATTGCGGAAATACAAAAGCATGTTCCAGATATTGAACTCGAAGTGTTTGTACATGGCGCATTATGCATGGCTTATTCGGGCCGTTGTTTGCTTTCGGGTTATATGAATAAACGTGATGCCAATCAGGGCGCGTGTACCAATGCCTGTCGTTGGGAATATAAAATTCATGATGCCTTGGAAAATGAAACTGGAGATGTGATTCCTACCCAGCCACTCGCCTCCACACACAGTTGCTGTCGTCCACAAGATCATCAAGCTCCGTTCACGCAACCCGTTTTGGTACAACGCAATGATGAAGAAATGTTTGCTGCTGAGGAAGATGAACACGGTACTTATTTTATGAACTCGAAAGATCTACGTGCGGTACAGCATGTAGAGCGTTTAAGTCAGATGGGTATTCACTCCTTAAAAATTGAAGGTCGTACCAAATCTTATTTTTATTGTGCGCGTACAGCACAGATTTATCGTAAAGCCATTGATGACGCATTGGCGGGCAAACCTTTTGATCCAAGTTTGATGAAACTGCTCGAAGGTTTAGCAAATCGCGGCTACACCGAAGGCTTCTTGCGTCGTCATGTGCATAGCGATTATCAAAATTATGCTGATGGTTCTTCACATTTTGATTATCAGCAATTTTGTGGTGAAGTTCTGGAACGTAATGGCAATTATATCAAGATCGATGTCAAAAACCGTTTTGATATCGGCGATACTTTAGAGCTCATGACCCCACAAGGAAACATAAGTTTTGTCCTAAGTGAAATTTTGGACAATAAAGGTCAGCAAATCGAGAGTGCCAAAGGCTCGGGACATGTGGTTGAAATTCCATTAGATCCGAGTATTGATATCAAATATGCACTCCTGATTCGAAACCTACCACATGCCACAGAACAGATTTCATCTTCTGCTTTGGCATATGCTGCGGAGTAATAATGGCTTTATTGATCACATCTGAATGCATTAATTGCGATATGTGTTTGCCAGAATGTCCAAACACTGCAATTTTTGAAGGAAAACAGGTCTATGAAATTGATGCAAATCGCTGTACAGAATGTGTCGGGTTTTACCCTGAACCCACTTGTATTGCGGTTTGTCCGATCAACTGCATCATAGTGGATCCTGCACATATTGAAGATGAAACGCAACTCATGGATAAGTTTAAACAACTCAATATAGTTTCGAATTAATTGAAAAATAAAAAAAGGAACTTGACTGTTAGAAGATCAAGTTCCTATAAAATGAATTTTAGAATAAATCTAAATCTGAAAGCTCTTAAATATGAATGCCTTTAAATTGACAAGCCGTTAAATGAGAAAGTAAAACAGTCGAAACTGCTTTGCTTTCCATGAGTTAAAAAATGCGTTAACTATTCCGAATAATATAATCAAACGCTGACAGAGAAGCTTTTGCCCCTTCACCTGTGGCAATAATGATCTGCTTATACGGCACAGTGGTACAGTCACCCGCAGCAAATACACCTGCTACATTAGTTTCGTTACGCTCGTTGATAATAATCTCACCACGTGGACTTAACTCCACTGAACCTTTCAAGAAATCTGTGTTTGGCAATAAACCAATCTGTACAAAAATTCCTGATAGTTCAATGCTGTGTTCTGTCTCTGTAGCACGGTCTTTGTATTTCAAAGCGGTCACCTGAGCACCATCACCGACCACTTCAGTTGAAAGTGCATGGGTGATGACGGTCGCATTCGGCAAACTGTTTAGTTTGTCCTGTAACACTTGGTCGGCACGAAGTTTGGTATCAAACTCAACCAAAGTCACATGCTCCACAATACCTGCCAAATCAATTGCCGCTTCAACACCCGAGTTACCACCACCAATCACCGCAACTTTTTTGCCTTTAAACAATGGACCATCACAGTGTGGACAATACGCTACACCACGAGTCGCATATTCCTGTTCACCCGGAACGCCCATTTTTCTCCAACGCGCACCTGTCGATAAAATCACGGTTTTCGATTCAACTTTGGCACCATTTTCCAATTCAACTTCAACCAGACCCGAAGCAGTTTGATCGGCACCGACAATTTTACTGACACGTTGCAGATTCATAATGTCCACATCGTACTCACGTACATGTTTTTCCATATCCGCAGCAAACTGTGGACCTACAGTTTTTTGTACAGAAGTAAAGTTTTCAATGTCCATGGTGTCCATGACCTGACCACCAAAACGCTCTGCGATCATGCCTGTGCGAATGCCTTTACGTGCTGCATAAATCGCCGCAGTACCGCCCGCAGGACCCGCACCCACCACTAATACATCAAAAGCCTGTTTGGCATTAATTGCCGCCGCATCTTTTTCAGCAGCCCCACTGTCCAGTTTTGCCACAATTTCTTCTAAGGTCATACGACCTTGACCGATATGATTGCCATCTTGGAATACCATCGGAACTGCCATGATTTTGCGTTGTTCCACTTCATCCTGGAAGAAGGCACCATCAATCATGGTCGCAGTGGTATTTGGGTTATAAATCGCAATCAGATTCAGTGCCTGAACCACATCCGGACAGTTATGACAGCTCAAAGACACAAATACATCAAAGTCTGCTTTAAGATTCAAACCTTTAATCTGGTTGAGCAGCTCATCAGAGACTTTCGGTGCATAACCTGAAGTTTGTAACAAAGCTAAGATCAATGAAGTAAATTCATGACCCATCGGTAAGCCAGCAAAGAACACACGTGGTTGCTCACCGACTTTAGCAATACCAAAACTTGGGCGGCGTGTATTTTGACCATCAAAACGGGCCGTGACTTGATCAGAGAGTTCCGCAATTTCAGTGACTAATTCTTTGATCTTGGCAGCTTTGTCTGAATCATCCAGAGCAGCGACCAATTCGATAGGACTTTCTAAACGTTCTAAATAGGCTTTTAACTGAGTTTTGATATTTTGATCTAACATAATCAAGCTCCAAAGGAGAAAATTTTTAACTTGTTGGGAATATTACGATAAAACTTTAAATAGGTGAAACAGTATGTTTTTATAATTTTAATCGGTTTTGCCGAACAAAAAATCATTATTCACTTTTTTGCTCAATCCGATCTGCTCTATTTTTAAGATTTAAGGCTATAGCATAGGTCATCATTGCAATAAATGCAGCCAATAAACTGATGCCCCAACATAAGAATTTCACCATTTCAGAAAGTTGTTGTGCTTGATCCGCTTGTTTTTGAACACTTTGTGCCAATGGCGTGACTACTTTCCCATAAAGTTGCTGCTGCATGATCCAAAGCTGTTCAGGTTTAAAGCCATATTCCATAAAATGCGGATCCTGACGTTCTTCACGGATCAAATGTGAAACATAAGGTAATGCTGTCTCTTTATCCACTGGTCGGTGTAATAAAGCGGTTTGCGCTAAAAGATAATCTTTCACTGCATCAGGTGTATCCACATTTTTCAACTCATGCGCGATTTGGCTTTGCTGAATACTTTGATCATAAGCCACCAATTCAGCATAAGCTTTGGCTTGGTCACTAGTACGGTCATATTGCACATAAGTCAAACCTGACCAGATGAGAATAAATCCAATTAACCACGCCACAAAGCGTAAAATCAGTGAACGAAAACGTAACTGAAAAAATTTAAATTTTTTTAAAATTCGGACAAAAATAAAAGCGCCAAAAAATGCAGCAAAAATTTTTAAAAACAGCCAGCCGAACCATGACAGTAGATTGCTAAAATAATCAGACTGTTGATCCAGCAGTAACTGATCAGCCATCGCCACAGGAATATGTAATTGCTCGACTTGTTGGCTCAAATCAAAAAAACTATAGACCAACGCCTGTTGAGTAAATGATGCAACCAACGCAATGATAAAAATCCCTGTTACCGTTAGACTCAACAGCATCACACGATGTTGACGCTTTTTGAGTTGGGTCAATCGAGACTGTATCGACTGAATATTCATCGGAGCATTTTCGATGAGTGGCAACCTACTCTCCTCATACTGTTAGACTTAAGAAGTACCAATTTATTTACTACTTTGAAGCAGCACCATGACTCGACTCAATGACCAGTTGATTTAAATTTTGCTGAAGTGTACGTAATCTCGTTGCCGCTTCATCGCGCTTTTGCATACCTTCTTTTTGAACTTGAATCACATCGTTAACAGTTTTAATGAGGGTATTTTGCACATGTTCAAGGGTTTCAATATCAATCACCGAACGTTGATTGGCTTTAGCTGTATCAACTGAATTTTGATGTAATAAATCAGCATTTCGACGCAATAAATCATTGGTTGCGTCATCAATACTCTTTGCCAATTGCACACTGTTTTTTTGTTCCTGTAAGGAAATCGCCAGACTGATTTGATTTTTCCATGCAGGTAAAGTGATATTTTTAATCGCATAAAATTTATCCACCAACATTAAATTATTGGACTGAATAATACGAATCATTGGCAAAGTTTGCATGGCAGACTGCTGTAGAACTTGTAAATCACTGACCCGTTTTTCTAAATTATTGGCAAGGTGGTTCAGATCATAGATCTGCTGAGTCATTTGTTGATCCTGTTCTTGCTGACTCAACTCAGCAATCTGTTGCTGAATTTCCTGCTGTTTGATCTTACCCGCAGCAACATGAACACCAAGTTGTTTATATTCGTCTTGCACCGCATCAAACATTTTATCTAAAGTATTCACACGGGATTTTAGTCCGTTTTGTGATTGTTCAATTTCTTTGACCAAAGCATCGATTTGTTCTTTCGTGGTATTAAAATGTTGATCAAAGCTTTGTTTTGCACCTTTAATTTTATTCAACAAACCGCCTAAAATCGGAATCGATGAGCCTTTCGGTTTATTCAAGATGCTCGATGTATTGAGTTGCTGGGCAACTTGAACCACTTCATTTAACTTTTGACCTGTCGTATCCAGATCTTTATTTTGAACCAGATTCAGGAGTTCATCGGTGTAGGTTGAAGTCTTGGTCGCAATATCCTTACCATATTCAGAAACACTACTGTGCGTCATATCAGTCAATGTCTGATGTGCATCCATCACCTGAGCAAAATCTTCAGGCTGTAAACCTAGCTCTTTTAAGTTTAAACGCTCAAACTCTTGCTGCTGAAGCTCTGTAGATTGTTCAACCAGTACATTTTTATGGTTAGATTCGGATTGTGACATTATTCCACCCTATTTTTCTCTAATGATTTTTTTAAAGTATTCATCAATATTTCACGACTATGATCCAGCTTTTGCAATTCTGCAACTGAATTGCCTTGCATGCTTTGTTTGAGGTGATATTGCCAAGCAGGAATCAGGACTTGTTGCGCTTCCTTAAAACGATCCAATAAGGTAAAGGAAAGTTGCTCGGCCAATTGCATCTGTGTAATAGCGATATCATTACTCGCTTGCAAAGTGTGTAAAGTGTTTATTTTTTTAGATAATCGTTCTGCAAAATTATCCAGCGGATGTCGCTGCTGAATAAAAGCAGGATATTCCTGCAAAAATTCTTGAGCCGCAATGATATATTTCGCCATCTGTTCACGTAAACCCAGTACCTGTTGGACACGCGCCTGTGATTTTTGAATTTCGATTTGCAAGCGTTGACTTAAAAAACTGGCTTGGTCAATCAGACGTTCCAATTCAGTTAAGTAATTCAACTGCCCATGATCATATTCGATATCAATGCCTAACCATTTTTGTAATGCATTAAATTTACGTTTCTTGAGCACTTTGTTAGATTGCGCCAACTTCTCAATCAATTGAGAAATGACCTTGCTCAATTCTTGATTGAGCTTGGGATCAACACCATTGAGCAATACCGACTGCGATTGAATCAGCTGATCGGCATAATGATTGAGCTGATATTGATTATCCAGTAAAGGCACCAGATCATTGCGTTTGATCGCCAATATTGCTTTTGGATCAACTTCAATCTGATCTAGCGGAATCAATGAATTAAATTGAGTCATAATCAACCAATATATTTTGTCAATTCATCATAGGCACAAATCGATATAGTGCAAAGTCTATTTTTTATATCAACATGATGATTTTATGTTAAATCTTAAATTTTTCATCTCACCATTTTGCAAATAGACATTAGACGTCTTTCATCAATCCTTTTTATTTCGCCCTATTGAGAGAAAAATAAAAAGAGTTTAAACCATGAGAAAGCAGTCTATTACAGATATTTGCCTTCTCGTTCAGGCTGATAAATGACTTTTTCAATTTTAATTTTCATCAATTGACCATCAGGCTGTGGCCATTCAATACTTTGCCCTTCTGTCAGTCCCAAGATCGCCGCACCGACAGGTGCCAAAATATTAACCTGACTTTTATCGCCTGTAAAATCATGTGGATAGACTAAAACAATCTCAACAGAATCTGTTGAAGGTGCAATGGTGATACTCACTCGGGAGTTCATGGTGACCACATTTTTTGGAATATTTTCAGGATCAACCACTTCTGCTCGCGCCAGTTCATTTTCTAAATGCTGCATGGTCGAGCTTTGAGTCGTTTGATGTTCAAGCATCGTTTCTAAACGATGTAGATCTTGCGAGGAAATAATAATATTAGGCTGAGACATGTTATAAACTCCTTAAATCTATCAATTTTTCAAAACAAATGACTTAAATCTAATTTTATTGTTATATCAGAGTTTAGTTCTGATGATTAAAATATTCACAGATAAAAAAAGCTCCCTTGAGGGAGCTTCTTCTCAAGCAATTTGCTTAGTTAGCATATACAGGGAATTTTGCACATACTGCTTCAACTTTTGCTTTAACATCAGCGATGACACTTTCATCACCTTTGCTATCTAATACATCCGCAATCCAACCCGCTAAATCACGCACTTCGGCTTCACCAAAACCGCGAGTCGTCACTGCTGGAGTACCAATACGAATACCAGAAGTCACAAATGGAGAACGTGGATCGTTTGGAACTGCATTTTTATTGACCGTAATATTGGCGTTGCCCAACCATGCGTCAGCATCTTTACCTGTAATGTCTTGTTTAATTAAAGACAATAAGAATAAATGATTATCTGTACCACCTGAAACCACATCATAACCACGTGAAATTAATACTTCAGCCATGGCTTGAGCATTTTTGACCACTTGTTGTTGATACGCTTTATATTCAGGGGCCATTGCTTCTTTAAAACAAACTGCTTTAGCTGCAATTGCATGTACCAAAGGACCGCCCTGGTTACCTGGGAACACCGCAGATTGAAGTTTTTTCTCAATTTCTTCATTTGCTTTGGCAAGGATTAGACCAGAACGTGGGCCACGAAGTGTCTTGTGCGTGGTTGTCGTTGTCACGTCAGCGATTTGAACTGGACTTGGATAAACACCTGCTGCAACCAAACCAGCAACATGCGCCATATCAACAAACAAATAAGCACCAACTTTATCCGCGATATCACGGAAACGCTGCCAATCCACTACACGGCTATATGCAGAAAAACCTGCCACGATCATACGTGGTTTATGTTCCAAAGCTAAACGTTCAACTTCTTCGTAATCAATCTCGCCAGTTTCAGGATTTAAACCGTACTGAATGGCATTATAAGTTTTACCAGAGAAGTTTACTTTTGCACCGTGAGTCAAGTGACCACCATGTGCAAGGCTCATACCCAATACTGTATCACCTGCATTTAATAATGCTAGGTATACCGCAGAGTTTGCCTGTGAACCTGCATGCGGCTGAACATTGGCATAATCAGCACCAAAAAGTTCTTTAGCACGGTCAATTGCTAATTGTTCAATCACATCGACATATTCGCAACCGCCATAATAGCGTTTGCCAGGATAACCTTCTGCATATTTATTAGTCAGTTTTGAACCTTGCGCTTCCATCACCGCAGGAGAGCAATAGTTTTCAGATGCAATCAGTTCAATATGCGCTTCTTGGCGCGCGTCTTCAGCGTCAATTGCTTTGGCCAATTCTGGATCAAATTCAGAAAGAGAAATGTTGGCAAACATTAGCGAGGGTCCTATGAATTAGGGCTTTTAAGCCGTGCTAAGATTGGGCGCTATTGTAGCATGAACTTTAGGATTAAGCAGAATGAACTTTACTCAGTTTTAAATAAAAATGGCTCATGTAATATACATGAGCCATACGGCAGAACCATAATGATTTATTTGGAAAGCATCGTTTCAACATCTTGTACGATAGCGTTGATATTTTTGGTATAAGCAGTTCCATGATCCCATTTTACAGGAATAGGATCGTCAGTATTGTATTGAATAACTGTACCCTTTTGCTGGGCTGAATCGACCAGTGTATTGGTCGCGATTCGCGGTACGGTGGTGTCATTACTGCCCTGATAAATGGTAATTGGCGACGTCACTTTAACCGTTAAAGGCTGACCATCTTTAGAGGTAAAGTTTTTCACCACTGGAATATTCAGGAAATTATCCTGAGTACGCCCATAACCATTCAGACTTCCAGTTGATTGAGCATATAAACCCATACTACCCACAAAGGCATTGCCAATATCGCCTGCACATTCTGTTTCTGTGTAGGTTTGGGCAATCTGCGCAGTTGGATCTTTAAAAACCTGAGTATATTTAAAATCTGGATTTGGATTACGCAATCCTGCGGTAATCAGTGCTGTAAAGGTATCCAAACTTGCATATACAGGAATCTGTGTAGTTACAGGTTGATTTGCTACTGAGGCTTCACCCAAAGTTAAAATCAAATCAAGGTTAGATGCAGGTGCAACAGCAACGGTTCCCTTATAATCGAGCTTGGCACGTGATGCATATTGAGCAGCGCCTAAAGCTGCTTGCCCGCCCTGTGAATGCCCAACAGTTACCCATTTTTTATTGACTTTGTTACCCAAATAATCCCGCGCAGCAACGACAGCATCGGTTATTGAAAAGGCTTCACTTTTTACATTTAAAAATGGATGCAATTCCTGTCCGCTTGGCTCTCCTAAACCTTCATAGTCAGGCGCAACCACCACATAGCCTTTCGCCAAAAATTGGTTGATCATGGCCTGAATTTCCGGTGTTAATGCATAGCGGCTTGGTGCGCATTTATCCGCAACGCCTGTTGTGCCATGCGCCCACGCAACAATTGGCCAACCTCCAATGGGCGCAGCTCCTTTAGGCGTGAAAACTAGCGCTGTCGCCTGCACTTCTTTATTATTAATCCCCAACATCTTATAAGTCATCACCAGACTTTTATCTGCAACAGCACTCATATCTGTTGCGCTATAACTATCCATGTGAACAACAGGATTTTGAATGTTATTTTCTGGAATATCAGGTGGTGGATTAAAGCCATCACTCCAGTCATTATCATCATTACAAGCTGATAAAAATAGAGTTAAACTGAGCGTAGAGACTGCGAGCAACGTCTTTTTCATTTTTTCTTATCCTTTTGAAGGTATTCAACATTCTTGTTGTTTTGCACAGTTATGCAATTTATAAATTATGCCTTGTTTAACCGTATAAACAAGACAGTTATACAAAGTGAAACATAACATTCATGAATACAGTTGAATCTTTTCACGATTTATCAGAGATGCTACATTTAACTTTTGCTGTCGCATCGAGATTATTCATTTAATGACTGCCATTATTCTGGACACCGAAACCCATACTCTCAATGGTTTACCGATTGAAATTGCTTACGCACCTGTAGAAGTTCATGCAGGAAAACTCAGTCTGGATAAAAGTCAGCTATTTGATCAGCTATATCAAGTCAATCAACCAATCTCTTATGCGGCTATGGCGGTACACCATATTTTAGAGTCTGATCTCGTCGATCAACCTTTATATACCTCTTTTGAGTTGCCTACCGATACCACTTATATTATTGGGCATAATGTTGATTATGATATGGCTGCCATCGCGCGCTGCGGTGTAGAAACACAAGATATTAAAGCGATTTGTACTTTAGCACTGGCACGAAAAGTCTGGCCACAGGCAGATGCGCATAATATTTCTGCTTTAATTTATCTGATCTCTAAAGGCAGCGATAAAGCACGAGAACTACTAAAAGGTGCGCATCGTGCCGACGCGGATATCATTTTAACTGCGAATATCCTGATGCATATTGTACATCATTTGAATATTCACAATATTGATGATCTTTATCTGGCATCAGAGCAAGCACGTATTCCCACAAAAATTAATTTCGGCAAACATAAAGGTAGCTTGATCCAAGACCTCCCCCATGACTATATCAATTGGTTACTTCGTCAAGATGATCTTGATCCTTATCTCAAAAAAGCGCTAGAGAACACTCTTGTTTGAAACTAATTTTTTGATTTATAAATTATTTCATATTAATGTAATTTTCTCGTTTTATGGTATCACCAATTTATAACAAGGGATAAATTGGGGATGTCTCATTATTATAAAACTGCGCAAGGTCATACTGCGCTTGAAAACCGTCAATTTAATCTGAATGTAAGACAACGACGCTTATTACTCTTAATCGGCACTGAAGACTTTAATAAGTTAAGTGATCAGTTCAGGCAAAAAATTGCATCTCCTGAATTGCTAGAACAACTTGAAGCAATGGGACTCATCCAATCTCAAACGTTTTCGAACTCTATCACCACGCCTAAACCAGACACTGAAATTCCACCCTCTAGCAGTAGCACAGTATCTCGCCAGAATGAACTTACCAATGTTCAAGACGCTATCAATCATCCAACTCGTCCTAGTCAAGAATATCGAGTTTCGGATGACTTGATTCAGCAGCAACAAGTTGAAATTACCCCAATGGCAATAATGGCCTTTGACGAAATCAAAACTTTAATGGCAGAAACCTTATCCAGCTATTGTGGATTACTGGCGAGACAACTTTTAGAACAAATTAAAAATGCAAGCAATGTTAAGCAGCTTAAGATTTGTCAAATGCAATGGATTACCCACTTACAGGAAACCCGCATTCCTCCGCAGCAATTGAATCAACAATTACAACAAGTTAATTTTGCCTTACAACATCTTCAGCTTGAGCAATAAACAGATTAACGCATCAGATAAATCGAAATATTAAAAAACTATACTATTTTTTCTAAAACTTCGACTATTGAATGCACGATGACTGTGCCGTTCATAATTTTGCTACGCCTACGACTAAAGATTAAACCTATTTGATCTAATCCAAAGTATTATAGATACATATAATAAATATGATATATTTCTCAGCGTTATATAAGGCTCCTTTCATAAGTCGCTTTTATTTCTCTTACGGGAGAAAAATAAAGCGGGTTTAAACAATGATGAAAGAAGTCTATAGGTTTAGCCCTTTAGCTCACTTCGGTGGGCTTTTTTTTGTCAACAAATCAGGCTTAGAAAACTTCAGTGAAGTAAATTCGTTTTTTAATAGAAAAATCACCTATTTTTACCAGATCCAGCCTTATCTTAATTTCTAATACATTCAATATCACCCGCCAAATATTTTTTATTCTTGCGCTCAAGCTCTAAAGATGAATGTTTTTTTCAATTGCAAAACAAGCCTAGCATTAGTAAGAAATGATTAATAAAAGAAAATTTAAAACTCATACGTTTTTAATATCACAATATTATAAAAATACGAATTTACATATTCAATATATTTAATTATTATGATTAATAATAGGAAAACCACATCCTAATATAATAATTAAATATCAAAATAAAATAATTTCAGTTTACAACGTTATCAAACTTCAGATTTAGATTAATTTTCAACAAATATTTGATATAAAAGTAAATTTACAATTATAAAAGCATTGATATTTTAGTTTTATTGAGTAATATGCTTTTTATTGGTGCAATTTTCATTAAAATGCACCATCAAATGACGACCATTTTCCATATAAAAGGATTTATTTTATGAGAAACCCAGCAGACTTATTTATTTATTTCAAAAACCGACCTTATTTAAATGCAATTCAGACTTATTAATTTTTTACTTCCAATTTAATTAATTTGGCATATTCGTTGCAATAAAATTATTTAGTGATACTTAATTTTAGATTTTAGTATTTAAATACTGCATCTTCCTTAGTCACATTTAATAATGATCCAAAGATAATTTTTTGAGATCGGAATTTACTTTCCAGTCCTGTAAGGACGAGATCCATCATTTTCCTTGGTGAGTTAAGGGCAAATTTTAGATTCATCGAAATGATCAGATGAAAAGTAAAGAAATTGAAAGTCAGCATGATAACTGAACGTTTTATTGTAGCGTGATTCCTCCCACCCCCAGTTAAAACGACTTATGCCATCTTTAACAATTTCTTATGTTTTCAATGTCATCACGATCGGAGTCTTTGTAAAATATTGAGATTGATATGAAACAAAAACGGATTAGCATTGCATGGCAAATTCTGATTGCACTTATTTTAGGTATTATTGTTGGTAGCATTCTGCACAATCAGCCTGAATATCAAGACTATATCGTTACGAATATTCTAAAACCCGCAGGCCAAATTTTTATTAGCCTAATCAAAATGATTGTCGTGCCTATTGTTATTTCAACTTTAATTTTAGGCATTGCAGGAATTGGTGATACCAAAAAGCTTGGCAGTATTGGTTTAAAAACTATTATTTATTTTGAAGTCATTACCACGGTTGCAATTATAGTTGGACTTCTTGCTGCCAATATTTTTCAGCCAGGTGCAGGTGTGGACATGTCTATGCTGCACAAAGTCGATATCACCAAATTTGAAGCAACCACTCATGAATATCAATCGCATGCGCATGGTTTCCTACAAACAATTTTAGGTCTTATTCCGACCAATATTATAGACTCGATGGCTAAAGCCCAGATGTTACCGATTATTTTCTTTTCGGTGATTTTTGGTGTTGGCTTGGCAAGTTTGCCTCACGAAACCAAACAACCTTTGCTCAATGTATTTAATGCGATTGCAGAAACCATGTTCAAAGTTACACATATGGTGATGCTATATGCTCCAATTGGTGTGTTTGCCTTGATTGCCGCCACTGTTGCGACATTCGGTTTTTCATCGCTTGTGCCTTTGTTTAAATTGGTGGTACTGGTTTATACCGCTATTTTGTTCTTTGCCTTCGTTGTCCTTGGCTCGGTTGCAAAATTTTGTGGTTTAAATATTTTTAATATCATTAAACTTCTTAAAGACGAACTGATCTTGGCATTTTCAACAGCAAGCTCTGAAACAGTATTACCTCGTATTATTCAAAAAACCGAAGCCTACGGCGCTCCTCGTGCGATTGCAAGTTTTGTGATTCCAACAGGTTATTCATTTAATCTGGATGGTTCGACACTTTATCAAAGTATTGCTGCAATCTTTATCGCCCAACTCTATGGAATCGATTTAACGATTACTCAACAGCTTATTTTGGTGTTAACGCTCATGGTCACATCCAAAGGTGTTGCTGGCGTACCAGGTGCTTCGTTTGTCGTATTGCTAGCGACCTTAGGTGTGGTTGGTATTCCACTTGAAGGTCTGGCATTTATTGCAGGTGTCGACCGTATCTTGGATATGGCACGGACTGCACTGAATGTTGTGGGGAATGCTTTGGCTGCATTGGTCATCAGTAAATGGCAAAAACAATATGATGCTGAAAAAGCAGAGAATTACATGTTATCGCTGAAACAAGTCTAAGCCTTTATCAGTCCGTAAAACAAAAAGAGTAACTGAGATCATCAGTTACTCTTTTTTTCGCAATTTTGATTTAAAACTTAAATATGAGTCCTTATAAGCCTATTCCAGTACATTGTGGATTTTTGCTGGCATCTATAGTGGACGGATCAACCGTGATATTGGTTTTGGCTGGCATTTTCAATTGGATAAAATATAGACTTGTAAATTTCGACAAACGATAGCCTGTGTATGTGACGCATTCAGGACTGGATCAAGTACAACACTCGTTGAACCCAAACCTTTTAAATTCGCAACCAAGGCTTCTGTCACAGGGTAAGGAACGTTGGTAAGTATAATATTAAGTGAAAAGAAAAACCGAACTAATGATACAACTCGGTTTTAAAGAAAATATAATCAATCTATTTTAGGACGAGGCAGTATTTAATCTGCATGGTCTTACATGCAGCTTTATTTATGCACAAAAAAAGTGCTCTGCATAGAACACTCTTTTACTAGATGGTCAATTTTTTTAAAATGAATAAGCCATAAAAATCCCTAAAAATAGGATAACCCCCACCCAACGGTTATGCCGAAACGCCCAAAAACACATTTGAGGATCGCGAGTTCTGGTTTTTGACCATTGATAAAAATAGTCTGCGGCAACCAATAACAAAGCGACAAGTCCCCACGGAAATAGAATATCTGCAAGGTAAAAAGAAGCACCAATCAATACAATACTTAAAAACTGTAATAAGGAAATAATTTCAATATCATAGCGACCAAACAAAATTGCTGTGGACTTTACCCCGATTTTTAAATCATATTCACGATCGGTAATGGCATATTGAGTATCAAAAGCCACAGTCCAACATAAATTGCCAAAATATAGTAACCAGCATGTCCAATCTAGCGGCTTACCCATCGCGGTAAATGCCATCGGGATACCCCATGAAAATGCCATACCTAAAACCACTTGCGGTAAATGGGTATAACGCTTCATAAATGGGTAAATAAAAGCGAGTCCTAATGCCCCGAAAGCGCAGTAAAATGTCTCAACAGGTAAGAAAAACAACATACAGGCACTGGCTGCGACTAAAACTAAAAACACAGCAATGGCTTCTTTAGGTTGGATAATTCCTGTCGCAAGTGGTCTGGTCTTGGTTCGTTCTACATGACCATCCACTTCACGGTCTGCGAAGTCATTAATGGCGCATCCAGCAGCACGCATAAAAATGGTGCCAAACACAAATGGTAATAAAATATGTAATGGAGGAATTCCTTCAGCAGCAATCCAAAGTGCCCACATCATTGGCCAGAAAACCAATTCGGTTCCAATCGGCTTATCAAAACGACATAAATAATAATAGGCTTCTAACCGTTGTCGCCAAGTGATGGATTGTACTGCTGCCATGACTTACCCCTGCTCGTTTTGTTTCTTTATAAAGTTTTCAAATGTAGTGAGAAATGTTTCTTGGACAATAAACTTACAGCCATGCCAGACATAACAACTTTGTCGAGTCCAGCCATCTTCTAAATATATCACTCGGCGTTCACAAGCTGGATTTGTACGCTGGAATAAAAACTTTCCTATCGGCTTTGTGCCGATATGCTGAAAAATTCTGGCTTTTTTTTGTAAGCTTAAAATTGGGAAAATACTTTTCGCTTTCACCCATGGCTCTGCTTCACAGCCATAAAGTAAACTTTCACGTACCCATGCAGTATGTGCATGTGACATGTTCATCCATTGACTATCAATAAAGCTTAAACGCTGAAAATGTTCTTTGGTGGGTTCAACCCGAAACTGACCAGATGCTAAATCTGTTAATTGTTGGGTCAAAGAGCCTGATGCATACAACCATTTTTTTAATTCAGGAGTTAATGTTTTTTCCTGCTTAAGTTTAGATGGTATGTTCCGCATAACAGGCTCACTTCGATCAGAAAACCTAGTGTAACCGAATTTTTGTTTCAAAAATGCTGTGTTTTTAAGCAACATTCTTTTATTCACAAAATTGTAATAAATTTCACTATTTGAGAATATTTTAATATATCATATAGGGCATTTATCACAAGCATAGCTTAAGACCATTATGATGAATGACAAATTCAGATTTATTTTGCTCTACGGTGGAATATTCTGGGGCTGTGGTTTTACTATTTTAATGTTGCTTTATCGCTATTTCTTTTTGAATCAACCAAACTTACCGATTACTGCCTTTGCGGTTTATTTTAGTATTTGCTTTATTGCAGGTCTGGTATGGGGAAGTTTAGTTCATCATGATATTCAAAAGAAAATAGTGAGTTAATGATTGTTAAAGAAAGTGTAAAAGCCAGTTTTCAAACTGGCTTTTGTGTTTTTAGCATTTTAAAGATTAGGAGGCTGGTGTAGCCACTTTAGCGGGCACTCCACTATGAAACCTAAAGATATCATCAGGCGTCAAGATTAGATTTTTCTCAACTTCACGAATATGTTCAATACGCTGCTGAATATCTTCTTCTGGATTTTTCATTTTAGCCGTGGTCGCGACTTCCATTGCCAAGGCCAAATAATCTTCAAAGTGACGAGACTCAGATTTCAACAAATAACGATAGTAGCGCCCGAGCTCATCATCCACCAAGGGTGCGAGTGCATGAAAACGCTCACAAGAACGCGCTTCTACAAATGCCCCGACGATCATGACGTCAATCAATGCTTCAGGTTCATAAGTTCGGATTTCTTTACGTAAACCGCCCGCATAACGTCCTGCACTCACGGCTTTCCATTCCTGCCCACGTTTTTTCATAAACTCAAGCACTTGCTCGTAGTGCAGCATTTCCTCACGAACCAGTTGTGCCAATTTGACTTGTAAATCGGTAAAAAAACTGTAACGGAACATCAAATTCATGGCCGTGCCTGCTGCCTTTTTTTCGCAATTGGCATGATCTTGCATCAACAAATCAAGATGATTGATGGCTTCATCTAACCATGCTTGAGGCGTTTTGCAGCCTAAGAATTCAATGACTGGCTGCATGAGTTCATCATAGTTGGGATTTGACATGTTCAAAACTCTTATCGTGCTGACTGTATTGCGGCTTTCATTTGCTGTACCGCTTTCGTCAAACCAACAAAAATACTATCCGCGATAATGGAATGACCAATATTCAACTCATGAATCTGTGGAATCGCTGCAATCAGCGCAACATTTTCAAGATTCAAGCCATGTCCAGCATTAACAATTAAACCCTTATTTGCAGCATACTCTGCGCCCTGAATGATTCGGGCAAGTTCAGCTTGTTGCTCATCATCATTGGCAGCATCAGCATAAGCTCCCGTATGTAGTTCGATGGTCGGCGCGCCACAGGCAATCGCGGCATCAATTTGCGCCAAATCAGCATCGATAAATAAAGAAACTTCACAGCCAATTTCAGCTAAGGCTTGAGTCGCGGCTTTGACTTTTTCAAATTGCCCCACGACATCCAGTCCGCCTTCTGTTGTGACTTCCTGTCGACGTTCAGGCACAAAACACACATGATGAGGTTGAATTTCTTTGGCAAACTCTACCATTTCATCGGTCACAGCCATTTCCAAATTCATATGCGTTTTTAATAATGGGCGCATACGACGCACATCATCATCTTGGATATGACGTCGATCTTCACGCAAATGCAAGGTAATACCCTCTGCACCCGCCTGTTCACAGACTAACGCTGCCTGAACTGGATCTGGATAAGTCGTGCCTCGCGCCTGTCTTAAGGTCGCAACATGATCAATATTCACACCAAGCAAAGCAGCCATAGATAAGTCCTGAAAGAAAATTTAAGAATGTGATTGTGTACTTTGTATCCAAAGCTGACGACTTTTTAAAGGTCGATCACCTAACAAAGAACTAATCATTTGACGGTATAGTTTACCCAATAATTGTAACTGTTCGGCAGAAAATTCTGCACCTTCTACATAATTCTGCATACAGCAAATCAACTCACCCGAAAGATTTGCAGCACTGCGACTCGCAACAGGCAAAAAACCCTCAGTTGCCTGAAATTGATAAGACATCACCTTACTAATTGCTTGCTGATTACAATCCACATAAAAATCGACTGCATAGCCTAATTCTTGCAATAACGCATGTTCAAACTGACGTAAAATTTGTCTTAAAAATAAAGCAGGTTGAGGATGTGTCGATAAAAGCTGTAATTGCGCCAGCGTTTTTTGATATTGAATAAAAGTTTGCGGCATGGCCTCTTCTAGAGGACACAAACGCAACAGGATTTCATTCAAATAAAATCCTGCAAAAAATGCATCACCATGAAAGAAAACAGGATGATTTAAAATTTCAAGTTTAGTGAAATTTTTTAAATCGCCTTTACCTGTCGCTTGTAAGGTAATAGGTTGATATTGTGGAGGTGGCGTTTGTCTGAGAATACCATCCATACGACCATATTCTTCAGTAAACAAATGCACGATATGGCTTTTTTCACGATATTTACGATGATGAACTAAATAGCCATGAATGACTTCATTACGCATAAGCGAAGTTAATCATCCTTTTTTTTCTCATCTTTTTCATCGTCGCCATCTGGAATGACAGCACCCACAACAGCTGCTGTACCTTTTACAACAGCTTTAGTGGTGCCATAAGCAACTTTGACTGGAACAGTCACGACTTTAGTAATACACCCTTGTAGCATCAGTACACAAGCTAAAGTACCCAAACAACGTATCATGACTGTCATTGCTTATTCTCTTTTTTTTAAATATCGCTATAGCCTAAACTTTTGAGCGCACGTTCGTCATCAGACCAACCGCCTTTAACTTTAACCCAAAGAGTGAGCATGATTTTCTGTTCAAACATTTTTTCCATGTCTGTACGCGCTTCCATACCAATACGTTTGAGTTTAGCGCCTTTCTCACCAATCACAATGGCTTTTTGTCCCGCGCGCTCCACAAAAATCGTGGCATCAATATAGGTACAAGCAGGTTTTAATCGACCTGTTTTTTCACTGATCGTTTCTTCTTCAGTTTTAAAGGATTCGATTTGTACCGTTAAATCATAAGGTAATTCTTCACCCAACTGGCGCATGATTTTTTCACGGATAATCTCACTGGCCAGAAAACGCTCAGAACGATCAGTGATTTGATCCATCGAATATAACGGCGGTTGAAATGGCAAATATTTTTCAATCGTGTCACGTAAATGATCCAAATTTGCACCGCGTAACGCAGAAACAGGTACAATTTCAGCAAAGTTCATGAGTTTTGCACGTTCACGAATCAATGGTAAAGCTTCATTCTTATTTTCAAAGGTATCTAATTTATTGATGACCAAGATCACAGGCATTTCTGCATTTTTCAGCTTTTCCAAAACCAGTTCATCGTTTTGAGTCCACTTTTGCGCATCGACTACAAATAAAACCAGATTGACATCACGTAATGCTGAATGCGCTGCACGATTCATCATTTTATTAATCGCACGGACTTCTTTTTTATGCATACCCGGCGTATCGACAAAGACCGCCTGTGACTTTTCACGTGAATCAATTCCCACAATTTTATGACGTGTGGTTTGTGGTTTACGTGAAGTAATCGATAGCTTTTGACCCAATAAATGGTTCATCAATGTAGATTTACCTACATTTGGTCGCCCAACAATCGCAACAAAACCGCTTCTAAAGTCAGCAGGAATGGTGACACCTTCGTCACTAAAGAATTGATCAATCAGTTGATTAGCCTGATTTTCATTGTCACGAATTTCAGGATTTTCATTTGAATCTGGATTGACTTGATCAGAATGCATGGACATGCAGGCTATTGCTCCAATAACTTTAATATTTCTGCCGCCGCTGCCTGTTCGGCAAAACGTCGGCTTGATCCCTCACCTACAATATTGGGTAGCCCTGCTACCGAACATTGCACTTTAAAATGCTGATGAGGTGCATCACCTTGAATATCTACAACCTCGTAAACAGGGAGAGGTTTTTTACGTGCTTGTAGATACTCTTGTAAACGCGATTTAGGATCTTTGAGCTGATCACTTGGCTCAATATGATCCAGATAAGGCGTATACCATTTTAAAACGATACTTTTTAATAACTCTAAATCACCACTGTCGACATAAATTGCCCCAATAATCGCCTCTACAGTATCGGCTAATATGGATTCACGATGATGACCACCCGATTTTAATTCACCTGTGCTTAATATTAAACACCGACTAAGTTTCAAATCGTTTGCAATTTTGCCTAAAGCTTCCTGTCGTACCAGTGTAGCACGCATACGGGTAAGCCGACCCTCATTTTCATGCGGATAAGTCTGATATAAATAATTGGCAATGATCATGCCAAGTAATGAATCGCCTAAAAACTCCAGACGCTCATAATTATGTTTGTGACTGACAGATCGGTGTGTTAAAGCAAGCTGAAGTAAATCAGCTTGCTGAAACTGGTAACCAATCCTGCTCGGTAATCGAGGATCACTTAGCTTGGACTGACCTTTGATCAAAATTTTTCTCGAATGTTAGAACTAAATCAATATTTAATAAGAAAGGTTTTCTTATTTCGTACTTCTTGCTGACGTTTAAACCATTGTTTGTGGTCACTTTGGCAATATCCTTGAAGTGTAAATCACGGATATTGTTCATGTCCAAACGCTGATCCATTTGCATATCGAATTTGGCAGGTGTGATATCTGAAGCGCTATTTTGGATGAGCTCCTCAATTTGACTATCAATCACTCGGTCATCCCAATAAGCTGGCCAGATTGCAACGGCAGCCTTGACTGCCAGTGCAAATAAAATTACCCCAAATAAAATGGCTAAATACGAAGCGCCTTGTTGAGACTTACGCATTTGTAATATTCCTAATCGTGTTTTTAGTCAATTTTCCCATTTCGACTGAACGATGGAATCTTAAAGCCTGGCTCTTTATGCATCCAGATATAAAAAGCTCGACCTGTTAAGTTTTCCTCAGGAACGAATCCCCAAAAACGGCTATCTGCACTTTGGTCTCGATTATCGCCCATTGCAAAATAATGCCCTTTTGGAACAGTCACTTCCCAATATAAACCATCTTGATTCGAATATTTACCATTTTCTATATAATTGATGAACGGCGCTTGACGAGCAATATTCACCCCTTCAAGTTCACGCATCAGATGGGTATGAGTTCCCAAGGTTTCTTTATGATAAATCGAGGTCGGTGTATCCAAAATATCTTTTTCACGATGAAATTCGGTCGCAACCTTTGGTACTTTTTGACCATTAATCGTCAACTCACCGTGATCATAGACAATATGATCGCCAGGTAAACCGACCACACGTTTAATATAACTAATCGTAGGTTGCGGTGGATAACGGAATACAATGACATCACCACGTTCAGGTTCTCCGACATCAATAATTTTCTTATTGATGATCGGCAAACGTACACCGTAGTCAAATTTGTTAACTAAGATGAAATCACCTGTTTCTAGTGTTGGTACCATCGAATCCGAAGGGATATTAAATGGTTCGTATAAAAAAGAGCGCAAAATGAGTACCACCGCCAGCACAGGCCAAAAGTCATATGCCCAAGTGATCAGAAAATTTTCATTTTCACGTCCTTTCGTTGCGCGCTGTTTAAGCACCAATTTATCGAGTAACCATACGATAAAAAATAACAGCGTGACTGGAACGAGAATCAAATTAAAATCAAAATCCACAAAACCTCACTCGCAGCTCAGCTGCTCGTTTTTCGGCAAGATAAAGCAATGCTTTACCTCATCTTATCTATCGACTTTTAATACAGCTAAGAACGCTTCTTGCGGGATTTCAACACTACCCACCTGTTTCATGCGTTTCTTACCTTCTTTTTGTTTCGCAAGTAATTTCTTCTTACGCGATACGTCACCACCATAACATTTCGCCAAGACGTTTTTACGCATCGCTTTAACAGTAGAGCGAGCAATCACCTGTGCACCGATCGCCGCCTGAATCGCCACATCAAACATTTGACGTGGAATCAGATCTTTCATCTTTTCAACCAGTGCAATACCACGATGACGCGCATCCTGACGGTGACAGATCATGGCCAAGGCATCGACCTTTTCACCATTAATTAATACATCAACCTTAACCAGAGATGAACTTTCAAAACGCACAAAGTTATAATCCAACGATGCAAAACCACGCGAACACGATTTCAATTTATCAAAGAAATCCATCACCACTTCTGCCATCGGAATTTCAAAAGTCACTGAAACCTGATTGCCTAAAAATTTCATATCCTTTTGCACACCACGACGCTCGATACACAAGGTCATGACATTGCCCAGATATTCCTGAGGAACAAGAATGTGACATTCTGCAATCGGTTCACGCAAATCCTCAACCAAACTCCCATCTGGCATTTTAGATGGGCTATCGATATAGATGGTATCGCCTTTTTTAGTTACGGCTTCATATACCACCGTAGGTGCAGAGCTAATCAGATCCAGATCATACTCACGCTCTAAACGTTCCTGTACGATTTCCATGTGCAGCATACCCAAGAAGCCGCAACGGAAGCCAAAACCAAGTGCATCTGAACTTTCAGGTTCAAAGAATAAAGCAGAATCATTAATTTGTAGTTTTTGTAATGCTTCTCGGAATGGTTCAAAATCACTGGAATCAATCGGAAATAAGCCTGCGTACACCTGTGGTTTAACCTTTTTAAAACCAGGCAAAGTCGCAACTTCAGGTGTTGAAGATAAAGTGATGGTGTCACCCACTGGCGCACCAAAAATATCTTTAATCCCCGCAATCACGAAACCAACTTCACCCGCTTCAAGGATATCTGTTTCGGTATGTTTAGGATTAAACACCCCCACAGAAGTTACAGGATGGACCTGACCTGTGGATTTGACCAGCATTTTATCGCCTTTACGAATACGTCCTTGCTTGATCCGTACCAAAGACACAACGCCCAGATAGTTATCGAACCATGAGTCGATAATCAAGGCTTGTAAAGGTGCTTCACGATCACCTTCTGGAGGCGGGATCACATCGACTAAACGTTCAAGTACCCCCTCTACACCCAAACCTGTTTTTGCAGAGCAGGTAGGTGCATCTGTCGCTTCAATCCCGATGATTTCTTCAATTTCATGAATAACACGTTCAGGTTCAGCCTGCGGCAAATCAATTTTGTTTAAAATGGGAAGAACTTCTAATCCCTGCTCAATCGCGGTGTAACAGTTTGCAACTGACTGTGCTTCTACACCCTGCGCAGCATCGACGACCAATAATGCACCTTCACAAGCAGCAAGTGAGCGAGAAACTTCATAAGAAAAGTCAACGTGCCCTGGTGTATCAATGAAGTTCAGTTGATATTCCTGACCATTTGGATGCGTATAATACAGTGTGACCGATGCCGCTTTAATGGTAATCCCACGTTCGCGTTCAAGCTCCATTGAATCCAAGACCTGAGCCTGCATTTCACGGTCTTGTAAACCACCACACATCTGAATAAAACGGTCAGCCAAAGTTGACTTGCCGTGATCGATGTGAGCAATGATCGAAAAGTTACGAATATTTTTGATATCAACGGATTTTTTAGCCGACGCCATAGATTACTCTGAAAAAAAGTACATCTCTAAATGCAATACTTCATACAGTATGCAAGATGTAAAAGGACTGTCCTAAATTGCTGCACAGTATAAGCAACCCCAGATTAAAAATATAGTGCGATCATTCTGCTTTTAAAACTATTCATGTAATCCTCACAAAATGCGCTCTGAGTATTGATGAAACCCTTTGAAAAGATTGAAGCAAAAGCAGATGAATCCATTCGCTTAGTCATAATTCACGGTAAAATCGATCGGATTGATCTCCTGAGCTAAAGGTTGGTAGGTTTGGGTAAAGGTGGGTGACATGCGTTTTGGCCGACCTGTACTGATTTCAACACAAGCCCATTTAGTTTTCCCAACAAATAAGACACTTTGATCTTTAGGACGATAAAACACGTACTGGCGGGATAAATACAAACTATCAATCGCATCTAGCCATGTACGCAGTATGATTTGCTCTCCTTCAAAGGCAGCTTTTCGATACTGTACATGGTGTTCTACAGCTACCATGGCATGATTCATTTCCAAATATTGTTTGAGACCCAAGCCTAATCGCTCGATATGTGCTGTTGCGACATCCTGCATCCACTGGACATATCTGACATTGTTCACATGCCCCAATTGATCAATATGCTCAGGATTTACCGTTAATTTTAAATCAAAAATTGCACTCATTTGCCAAAAGCTATTTGCATAAAAAAGTTACGCACATTTTACGTTACTTCCCAATCTGATTCATCTAGGATTTTATACACGATCCCAGCCTAGGTTTTTATGATGAGTAGCCTGAATATTTCAAAACAACATGCGGATGATATGTTTTATAAAAACAATCCATTTAAACCTAAATCCAATTTTATTTCTAAACCCATAAATCCTACAGACAAACTTAACTTTGAAGATGAAGTCCAACTATATTTAGAAAAAAATCCAAACACTCAACATGTTGATATTATTTTACATGATTTAAATGGACATATTCGCGGAAAAAGAATTGATATTCAGACGCTAAAACAACTTCATAAAGGTTGTTACTTCCCACTGTCAATTTATGCGATGGATTTAGATGGAAAAGTTGTTGAAGAAACTGGACTGGGTAAATATATAGGTGAACCTGATTATTTATGTCTTCCCATCTTGGGAAGTTTAAAGCCTTGTCCCATTCAGCCTGAATCAAATGCTCAGGTTTATTTGACGATGCGAGAACAAGACGGGACTGCATGTGCTTATGAACCTCGTAATATCTTAAGCAAACTTTTGACACAATGTACTGAACAAGACTACTTTCCCGTTATTTCAGCGGAACTTGAGTTTTATTTATATCCATCAGATGCAAAAGCTGATGAATATACTTTTGCCAGTCAATGCTTTGATATGAACGCACCCGATGATTATCAAGCACTACTCGATGAAATAGAACATATTGCCAATTTGCAAGGCATTCAAATTGTTTCGATTGTTTCAGAATCAGCAGCAGGTCAATATGAAATAAATATTCCACATAGTGCCGATGTTTTAAAGATCTGTGATCAAGTAATGTCGCTGAAACGTATCGTTAAGCAAGTCGCCAAACGCCATCATCTCCACGCCAGTTTTCTAGCCAAACCAGACCTGAACCAAGCAGGGAGCGGCATGCACTTTCATGTGAGTTTATGCAATTCACTTTTAAATAACTATTTTAGTTCACATGACCTTCATCAACCCTCTCCAACGTTATTAAAAGCGATAACGGGGTTGATTGAACTTATGCCAGCATCTATGGCAATTCTTGCACCAAATATTAATTCCTACCGTCGCTTTCAAATCGGACAACATGTGCCGCTTGAAGCAAACTGGAATGTTAATAACCGTAATGTCGCCATACGTTTGCCCTGTTCTGATCAACAAAATCAGCGTTTTGAATATCGTGTCGCAGGTGCAGATTGCAATCCTTATTTAACTGTTGCAATCATTCTTACAGGACTCCTTTACGGTCTTAACCATAGCCTAGAAATAAAAAAACCATCCCACTTATTAAAATATCCAGATGATCATATTTTTTTACCACTTAACCAGCTAGATGCACTTAATCAATTTAAACATCAGTCATTTATTCAAAAAACATTAGGCAAAGATTTTTGTGAACTGTGGCATACATTAAAATTAGCGGAACATCAGTGTATTTATAATAAGATGACTTTATCTGAAAAAAATTGGGATATTTAATTGCTTTAAATTTAAAAATCCCTTTACAGTTGTATATCGTAAAGGGATTTTATTTTAAGATGAAAATAAAATATTTCATCATTATTTAGATGCTTTATTGTTTAGATACTTTTTATTTCTCCCACATAGAGAAATAAAAAACACTTATCAAAGCAGCCTAATGATTATTTAATCCTTAAGCCCAACATCGCACGTTGTCCCTGACGAATAATAGAGACTCGCACTACTGTATTTTTAGGTAACGCAGCAACAGCTTTACTAAAATCACCTGTATTTAAAATACTGGTATTATTAATTTGAGTAATCACATCACCTGAAATAATATTGGACTGCGCAGCCAAGCCGCCACGTGTCACATCTTCAACCAAAATACCGCCACGAACATCCAGACGTGATTGTTCAGCTGCTGTCAGGTTTCGAATTGCCATTCCTAATACTGGACCATTTTGTTGTGTCGTACGCTCTGAGGTTGCTGGCGTATCATCTGGCGCAGTGGTTAAAGTCGCAGAAATATTACGAGGTTTGCCATCACGCAGTATTTCTAACTGAATCGTCTGTTTTGGCATGGTGCGATTCAAATAGTTTAATAAATCTGAGGTGCGTGAAATTGGGGAACCATTATATTTCATAATGATATCACCCGCTTTTAATCCCGCTTTGGCAGCTGGTGAATCTGGGGCAACCTGATTGATGAGCGAACCTTCTGGTCGCGGTAAGTTATAGGCATCGGCTAGATTACGATCAATATCCTGTAGCATCACACCTAAATAGGAACGATTCACTTTGCCCGTAGTTTTAAGTTGTTGAACTACATCCATTGCCACATCAATTGGAATCGAGAATGACAAGCCCATATACCCTCCCGTACCACTAAAAATACGAGAATTCACACCGACAACTTCACCGCGCTGGTTAAATAATGGGCCGCCTGAGTTACCCGGATTTAAAGCCACATCGGTTTGAATGAATGGAACTGAGGTTTCACCCTGCATATTTCGTGATTTGGCACTGACAATACCCGCCGAAGCAGAATAGTCAAAACCAAATGGTGAACCAATGGCAAGCACAGGCTCACCCACTTTTAATTGATCAACATTGCCTATTTTCAAGGAAGGATAATTAGTTCCATCGACTTTGAGTAATGCCACGTCAGTACGCTCATCACTTCCAATCACTTTTGCATCAATTTCACGTCGATCCTGCAAGGTCACGGTAATACGTGAAGCATCTTCTACGACGTGATGATTGGTAAGTAGATAACCATCCTTACTAATAAAAAAGGCACTCCCGTATCCTACTTTTTCTTGTGGAGCCTGTTGTTGTGGAATGACGACTTGATTACCAAAAAAACGACGTAAAATCTCGGGCACTTGTTGCTGTAACAACTCTTCCTGAGTCATTTTTTTTACAACATTGACACTGACCACTGCTGGGCTGGCTTGCTCGACCAGACTTGAAAAATCAACAGGGGTTGCAGCATCCGCTTGTACAGCCGCCATGGTAAAAACCATAGCATACATTCCATTTTGTAAAGAGCGACTATTCATGTAACACGAACTCACACACTAGTTTTAGGTTAGACCCAATTGTTTTAGCACAACTTTTTATATATTTCCGTAATAATATGTTTATTATTTCCAGAATAAAAAAATTGCGATTATTCCATTAAATTTTCTCTATTTTGATCATTCAAATTTTTAAAAACTGAAAGTTTATTGAAAATTCGACTTAGATTTAAGCATATAGAGTCTTGCCTTTTCTTAAAAAAAAGCGTGTTATTAGCAAACTTTTTGTAAATTAGCTGATGGACATGTCTGATTCAAACACAACTCATCATTTTGATGTGATCATTGTGGGGAGTGGCGGCGCTGGGTTAAGCCTTGCTTTGTCATTACCAAGTCATTACAACATTGCAGTTCTCGCAAAATCATCCCTGACGGAAGCCAGTACGTTTTACGCGCAAGGCGGTGTTGCTGCGGTACTGGATGAAACTGATTCCATTCAACAGCATATTGATGACACGATGATTGCAGGTGCACATTTATGTGAGCTCGATGCAGTTAAACAAACGGTTGAAGGTGGTCGATCATCAGTTGATTTTCTGTTAAATCATGGTGTTGAATTTACCCTTGATGAAGAAGATCAGCTTCATCTCACACGTGAAGGCGGACATTCACAGCGCCGAATTATTCATGCAGCAGATGCAACAGGCAAAGCAATTTCTACCACATTGGTACAACGCGCCAAAGAACAAAAAAATCTGACTATTTTTGAAAATTACATCGCGATTGATGTCATTACATTGCATAAATTAGGGCGAAAAGATCAAAGTAATCGTGCCATTGGACTGTATGTGCTCGACGAAAAAACCGAAAAAGTGCATACTTTTTTAGCTCCATTTACCGCACTCGCCTGTGGTGGCGCAATGAAAGCCTATCTTTATACCTCAAACCCTGATATTGCCACAGGTGATGGGATTGCCATGGCTTATCGTGCTGGTTGTCGTGTGGCGAATATGGAATTTAATCAATTCCATCCGACCTGTTTATATCACCCACAGGCGCGATCTTTTTTAATTACAGAAGCCATGCGGGGTGAAGGTGCGTATTTACGCTTAACAGATGGTGAACGTTTTATGCTACGTTTTGATGAGCGCGCTGAACTCGCACCGCGAGATATTGTAGCCCGAACGATTGACCATGAAATTAAACGCTTGGGGATTCGCCATGTCTGGCTCGACATTACCCATAAACCTGCGGAGTTTATTCAGGAGCATTTTCCAACACTTTATACCCGCTTGCTTGAACTGGGCATTGATATCACCAAAGATATGATTCCAGTGGTTCCAGCAGCACATTATACTTGCGGTGGTGTGGTGGTAGATGAACATAGCCAGACAGATATCGAAGGCTTATATGCCATCGGTGAAACCTCTTATACAGGTTTGCACGGCGCTAACCGTATGGCCAGTAACTCATTACTTGAATGTTTTGTCTATGGCATGAGTGCTGCGCAGGATATTCAAAACAAATTTGATTCCAATTTTAAATGGCCTGATGTTCCTACTTGGGATGAATCTCAGGTTACAGATGCAGATGAAGACGTTGTGATTTTACAAAACTGGGATGAATTGCGTTCGACCATGTGGAACTATGTGGGGATCGTGCGCACCACTAAACGTCTTGAACGTGCCCTACACCGCATCGAAATGTTAAAGCGAGAAATCACTGAATATTATCAGGATTATCGGGTCAGTAAAAATCTGATTGAACTGCGAAATTTAGTGCTTGTTTCAGAAATGATTGTACGATGCGCTATGCAACGTAAAGAATCTCGCGGTTTGCACTACACTCTAGATTATCCTGAACTCGGAACAGAGCTACGCAAAACGGTACTAACTCCGCCAAGTTTTGAAGTGGAACAACCTTTAGTGAATGTAGTTTAAGTTCAGAATCTCAATAAAAAACGCACGAAAGCTTTATGCTTTTCGCGCGTTTTTTTATATCGAAATGATTTATTGTAGATGACTTAATGCTTGCTCAAAAACCAATTCAGGCGATTGAGTTGCATCGAGACGTTTTACCCGTTCTGGATATAACTGATGTAACTGTTGATAGCCTTCACGCACACGCTGAAAAAATTCGACTTTTTCCTGTTCAAAACGATCTAAAGCACCACGTTCACGCGCACGTGACATGCCAAGTTCAATAGGCGCATCTAACCAAAACGTAATATCTGGCATTTGCGAGACAAAAGTTTGATTTAAAATCTTCAGTTTTTCTTTGCTTAAACCACGTCCCGCACATTGGTATGCATAACTGGCATCGGTAAAACGATCACTGAGCACTGTTTTACCTGCATTTAATGCGGGAACAATCACTTGTTCTAAATGCTGTGCGCGCGCTGCATAAATCAATAAAAGCTCTGTATCATGTGCCATTTTTTCTTCATGATTCACCGCGAGCAGCAAATCACGCACTCTTTCAGCCAAAGGCGTACCACCTGGTTCACGGGTCAGTACAATTTGCTCACCTTGTCTTTCAAAATGCTCATGAATCTTTCGAATGAGCGTGGTTTTTCCCACACCTTCCGTGCCTTCAAAGCTAATGAACATAATTTCTCCGTCGTTTTTGGATACGAGCTTGGGTTACACATGTTTGGGTTCTAATTCTGGGTATCCGTTTTTGATCTTAGCACGGACAAATAATCCTGAACTGCCTGATTATGTTGCTGCAAAGTTTCACTGAACTTGTGTCCACCATTACCTGTCGCAACAAAGTAAATATTTTTGGATTGGTCAGGATGCATCGCCGCTTCAATCGCTTTTTTACTCGGCATAGCAATCGGGGTGGGCGGTAAACCAGACATCGTATAAGTATTATAAGCGGTTGGGGTACGCAAATCCTGTCGGCTAATTTTGCCCTGATATTTATCGCCCATGCCATAAATCACAGTGGGGTCAGTCTGCAAGCGCATACCGAGTTTTAAACGGCGTACAAATACTCCAGACACTTGCTCAAGCTCACTGTCCAGACTGGTTTCTTTTTCAATAATGGACGCCATAATCAAGGCTTCATATTTATTTTGATAAGGTAAATCTGCCGCACGATTTTGCCATGCCTGATCTAAGGCTTTCATTTGATAATGATATAAATCGGTCAGAATTTTTTTATCGCTTTCACCTTTTGAAAAGAAATAAGTATTCGGTGCAAATAAACCTTCAGGATGCGAGTAAGGCAAATCCAATTCTGTTGCAATTTGTTGTTCAGGTAAATTAACAACTGTCTTGGTCACATACGGATCTTTTTTTAGATTTGCAATCAATTGCTTAAAGGTCGTTCCTTCAATCACTTGAACCCGAATCATTTGAGCATTTTCAGCATTGGATAGCATCACTAAAACTTGGCGAATACTCATGCCTTGAGGGACTTCATACACCCCTGCTTTCATGGTGTCATGTATAAAAAATTTCTGATAAATCTTGGGAATCAAAGGAACCGAAACTTGATTTTCTTTTGCCAGACGCTCAATAAAATGTGAATAAGTATCACCGTTAGCTACCACCAGTAATTCTTTTTTACCTTTTACAGGATAAGCCTTAAATAGATTCATCCATAGCAAACCAAATATCACAATGGCTACAATGCAAAATGCTACCAGCCATTTTCTATTTCTCGCAAAAAAACCGATTTTGTTTGGCGGTTTTTTCTTGTTTTTTGCTTTAGGCTTATTTGAAGGTTTTGACATATCAGTGAATCTGGTTCAGTTGAAGTGTATGAAAAAGATCTACACAAATTTGAGCATCTAAAGGTTTTCCATCTAAATGGGTCACGGCTTTCATCGGACTTAGTGCATTACAAAAAAACAGTGCCTGAATATTTGCAATCTCATCCATATCGATAAAACCATGAGCGACAGGCACATTGAGTTTTTCCATTCGGGATAAAATCTCAGCGCGCATCACACCGTGCACGCCATTATAACGAAGTTCGGGTGTAATCCATGTATCTTTTAAATAAATAAAGCAATTACTGCTCACGCCTTCAACAATCATCCCTTGTACATCTGTTACCAAAGCTTCTATCCATTGTTGTTGATCTGCTTCCTGTTTCAGTAACACCTGTTCTAGCCGATTCAATGTTTTTATCCCGACCAAATGCGGCATGCTCATCCCTATCACCTGATTTAACACCCCTGTTTGTATGAATTGAGGAGCAAATTCGGTGTGCGTTTGCGGATAAAACCAGACGTACACATCAGCATGTTGTTCTGGCAGACTATAACCGCGCTGCCCTACACCACGACTAATGATGATTTTAAGCGTGCCATTAAAAACATCCAATTGACTTTGCAATTTCGCTAAACTTTTTTCGATCAGTGATAGATCAGCCTTGAGAAATAAATATTCACAGCTATTTTTTAAACGCAATAGATGTCGTGCTTTGAGCTCAAACTTTCCTTGATAAATGCGTGCTGTAGTAAAGCATCCATCTCCATAATGAAATGCCCGATCTTGTAAATCCAATGCTTCCACTTGTTCTGCATTCTTAAAACACCACATCGCCAAACATCCCGTTGATTTCTCAGCTTAGTTTAAAAACACATAAGCTTTTTCTATTTCTTTTTTATTCATATAAAATTCATTTTTTATTATTTTTTATGGATAACAACTCGCAGTATGCTGCACGCATGTTCAAAACATTTCGATATATTTGAGGAAAAAAACATGCGTTTAGCACAATTAAAGGTGGGGATTCTAGCTGCATTGGTTTCAGTTTCGTCTTTTGCAGCAACAGATTTTTTAAACGTTTCATATGATCCAACACGTGAACTTTATGAAAATTTTAACAAAGAATTTGGTGCGTACTGGAAACAGCGTACTGGTCAGGATGTCAATTTTAAACAATCACATGGCGGTTCGGGTAAACAAGCTCGTGCGGTGATCGATGGTCTACAAGCAGATGTAGTCACTTTAGCTTTGGCCGCAGATATCGATGAAATTGCTGAAAAAGCCAAATTATTACCTGCGGACTGGCAAAAGAAATTTCCACAAAACTCCACCCCTTATACCTCGACTATCGTTTTCCTTGTCCGCAAAGGCAATCCAAAAGGCATTAAGGATTGGGGCGATATTGTCAAACCAGGTGTTGAAATTATCACGCCAAATCCAAAAACCTCAGGTGGCGCGCGCTGGAACTATTTAGCAGCATGGGCGTGGGCAAAGCATCAATATGGTTCCGATGCTAAAGCACGTGAATTTGTACGTCAGATTTATAAACAAACTAAAGTGTTAGATTCTGGCGCACGTGGTGCAACCACAACTTTTGCTGAACGTGGTATTGGCGATGTATTGCTGGCTTGGGAAAACGAAGCCTACTTAGCGCAGCGTGAACAACCGGGCAAATTTGACATCATCACCCCATCTCTTTCGATTTTGGCTGAACCACCCGTTGCGATTGTAGAAAAAAATGTGAAAAAAGATGGCAATGAAAATCTGGCCAAAGCCTATCTGAATTTCCTGTATTCACCAAAAGGACAGGATATTGCGGCGAAAAATTTCTATCGCCCACGCAATGCAGACATACTCAAACGCTATAGCAGCACCTTTAAGCCATTGAAACTGGTAACAATTGACAAAGAGTTTGGTGGCTGGACCAAAGTACAAAAACAACATTTTGATAATGGCGGCGTATTTGACCAACTCGTCAAAGAAAATAACGCCAAATAATCAACCTGTGATCGGGAGCAGCAACATGTTACATACAGTCATTGTACCGGGTGTTGGAGGAAGTGAATTTCAACACTGGCAATCATGGTTACAACGTGAATTGATCAACTGCTCTCGCGTCCAACAAAAAGACTGGAATCACCCAGTGTTAACTGAATGGGTGGAGCAACTCCTTGCAACTGTTCAGTTTATTGATCAACCGATTCAAATCGTGGCGCATAGTTTTGGTTGTTTGACCAGCGTTGCAGCCTTGGCTGAACATGCTGATCTGCGAAAAAAAGTTAAACATTTAACCTTAGTTGCACCTGCCAATCCTGCACGTTTTGGAGAAGCAGGATTTGCCCGCAACAGTGCGTATGATTATGCCAATTATTTTCATCAGTTAAAGATTGATGTACCAACCCAACTCATCATCAGTGAAAACGACCCATGGCTACACTTTGATGATGCCATGCGTCTAGCTCAGGCTTGGCAAGTTAAACCTGTCAATCTTGGGCAAGTGGGTCATATCAATGTGGCTTCAGGTTTTGGGCCTTTTCCAGAAATTTTTGATTATATCCTTCAGGAAAAACAGCCACAGCGAATCATGCCATATCGTGATCGATATTCATCGTTCAAATTTGCCATCTAGCTTTAGTTTTATCTTTTTTTAAATTTGCCTGCTATTTGGCAGGTGTACTCTTTTAGGAGTTCTCATGTCGCAGCGATCCCGAGTGCTGCCAGGATTTGGTCTTTCACTAGGTTTTACCCTAGCGTATTTATCACTCATTGTTCTTATTCCACTTTCAGCCGTATTTTTTAAATCCTTTGGTGTTGGCTGGGATGGTTTACTAGAAATATTGAGTTCGGAGCGAATCCTTAAGTCTTTGCAGCTGAGTTTTGGTACTGCTCTTATTGCAGCATTAATCAATGTCGTTTTTGGTTCTTTACTGGCGTGGTGTCTGGTGCGTTATACCTTCCCGGGGAAGCGTTTCATCGATGCTCTAGTCGATTTACCATTTGCATTACCTACTGCCGTGGCCGGTATTGCCCTAACTTCTTTATATGCCCCTAACGGCTGGATTGGTCAGTATCTTACACCGCTTGGTATTCAAGTGGCTTATACCTCCATCGGGATTACTATCGCCCTGATTTTTATTGGCATTCCATTTGTGGTACGTACCGTGCAACCTGTGCTTGCCGACATTGAAACTGAATTGGAAGAAGCCGCTTCTGCATTGGGCGCCAACCGTTGGCAAATTGTCAGTAGAATTATTTTTCCGATCTTACTGCCAGCATTGCTTACTGGTTTTGCCTTAGCCTTTGCTCGCGGTGTAGGTGAATACGGCTCAGTGATTTTCATTGCAGGTAATCAACCGTTTAAAACTGAAATTGCTCCCTTAATGATTATTTCTCGACTTGAAGAATATGACTACCCCGCTGCGACCACAATTGCAGTCGTCATGTTAGTCATTTCATTCGTTATCTTATTGCTGATTAATCTGATTCAGGCGTGGGCAAGTCGTCGTACCGGGAGAACTATAAAATGAGCTTAGTGACCAGCAGCAATGCACTGGCAATAAAATTGCAATCACGCGATTCGACCCGTGAACCGACTTGGGTGCGTTATACCCTTTTAACTATCGCCTTGATCTTTTTTTTAAGCTGTCTAATCCTGCCATTAATTTTGGTCTTTGTAGAAGCTTTCCGACAAGGGATCAATGTCTATGTTAATGCCCTGATTAATCCGGATACGTTATCGGCTGTAAAATTAACTTTACTCACTGCCGCAATTGCTGTGCCTTTAAATGTCGTGTTTGGAGTTGCAGCGGCTTGGGCTGTTGCCAAATTTCAGTTCCGTGGCAAATCCATTTTAACCACCCTGATCGATTTGCCATTTTCGGTTTCACCTGTCATTGCAGGTTTGATGTTGGTACTGATCTTCGGTATGCAAGGTTGGTTTGGCCCGTGGTTGATGGACCATGATATTAAAATTCTGTATGCCGTACCTGCGATTGTCCTTGCGACTGTGTTTATTACTGTCCCTTTTGTCGCGCGTGAGCTAATTCCACTCATGGAAGCACAAGGCACAGAAGAAGAAGAAGCTGCCATTGTACTGGGTGCTTCGGGTTGGCAAACATTCAGAAAAGTGACTTTACCCAATATTAAATGGGGACTGCTTTACGGTGTGATTTTGTGTAATGCACGTGCTATGGGTGAGTTTGGTGCAGTATCCGTGGTTTCAGGACATATTCGTGGAGAAACCAATACTTTACCCTTACATGTAGAAATTCTATACAACGAATATACCTACAGTGCCGCATTTGCTGTGGCATCTCTACTGGCATTTTTGGCGATTATTACCCTGATTTTAAAAACATGGGTGGAAATACGTCAGGAAAAACAAAACAACCGAAATGATTCAGCAGTTTCTTGAGGAATGATCAATGAGTATTCAAGTTAAAAATATTGAAAAACACTTTGGTGCATTCCACGCACTCAAAGATATCTCTCTGGATTTTCCAGAAGGACAACTGGTGGCATTACTTGGCCCATCTGGTTGTGGAAAAACGACGTTGTTACGCATTATTGCAGGTTTAGAATCAGCAGATTCAGGTCAAGTTTTACTTGAAGGCAATGATGCCACCAACGTACACGTGCGCGAACGTCAAGTCGGCTTTGTATTTCAGCATTATGCGCTGTTTCGCCACATGACTGTATTTGACAATATTGCTTTTGGTTTACGGGTTCGTCCACGCAGTACCCGTCCGAATGAAGCTGAAATCAAAAAACGTGTCACTCGTCTACTGGATCTGGTTCAGCTTGGTTTTCTGGCAGATCGTTATCCAGCACAGCTTTCTGGTGGTCAGCGTCAGCGTATTGCCCTGGCCCGTGCTCTTGCTGTTGAACCGCGTGTCTTACTTTTGGATGAACCTTTCGGTGCACTTGATGCCAAAGTACGGAAAGAGTTACGCCGCTGGTTAAGAACATTACATGATGAACTGCATATCACCTCCATTTTCGTGACCCATGATCAGGAAGAAGCACTTGAGGTGGCTGATCAAATTATTGTCATGAATAAGGGCAATGTTGAACAAATTGGCTCACCTCGCGAAGTTTATGAAAAACCTTCGACACCATTTGTATTTGACTTTTTGGGTCAAGCGAATCGTTTCGATGCTGAACATCACAATGGCACTGTGCATATTGGTGAAAATAAAATCATTCTGCCTGCAACTGCTCATGCGCCTCAAGGTAAAGTCATTGCTTTTGCCCGTCCAGATGAGTTACATATTCATGCCCAACCACATGAAAATAGTATTGAAGCTACTTTTGTACGTGAAATTTGGATTGCAGGAAAAGTGATTGCTGAATTACAGGATCGTCAAGGTCGTCTGATTGAAATTGCATTAAGCCCAGAAGAAGCAAGACAGCATCAATTTAGACCCAATCAAAGTGTTTGGGTGAGTGCTTCACAGCTTCATTTATTTGCCGATCAAGTCGCATAGATTCAATTTGGGGATGCGATGCATCCTCAAAAGAGAGATAAAAGATTATGAATTTTCAACAATTAAGAATCATACGAGAAACGGTTCGTCAAAACTTTAATTTGACCGAAGCTTCGGCAGCGCTTTACACCTCGCAATCAGGGGTGAGTAAGCATATTAAGGATTTAGAGGATGAACTGGGTGTTCAGCTTTTCATTCGCAAAGGTAAGCGTTTACTGGGTTTAACCGAACCCGGTCAGTCACTATTGGGTATAGTAGAAAGAATGCTAGTAGATGCTGAAAATATTAAACGTCTGGCCGATGATTTTAATAAAGTCGATGAAGGTACGTTGACGATTGCCACCACGCATACTCAGGCACGTTATGTGCTTCCACCCATTGTAAATCAATTTAAAAAACTTTTTCCAAAAGTACATTTAGTTTTACAACAAGCGAGTCCGACAGAAATTTCTGAAATGCTGCTGCAAGGCGAAGCTGATATTGGCATTGCAACGGAATCTTTGACTACCGAAGAAAATCTAGCCAGTGTGCCTTATTACCAATGGGAACACAGTATTATTGTTCCCCAAAATCATCCACTTGCTCATGAAACAAAAATTTCACTGGAAGCTTTAGCTAACTTTCCAATTATTACCTATCATGGTGGATTTACAGGTCGCTCCAAAATCGACAAAGCTTTTGAAGATGCAGGAATCGATGTTGATCTAGTCATGTCAGCACTGGATGCCGACGTGATTAAAACTTATGTTGAGCTTGGCATGGGAGTAGGAATTGTCAATGATGTCGCCTATGACCGCGAGCGGGATTATCGTTTGAAACAAATTAAAATGGATATTTTTGGATTAAACACCACATGGATTGCTGTACGTAAAGGTCATTTGCTGCGTGGCTACGGGTATGAGTTTATTTCGCTGTGCTCACCTGAAGCAGATATCAAGGCATTGAAAAAAGTGGCTTATCCAGACGAATAATCAAATATGATAAGATTTCTTTCATCATGATTTAAACCCTTTTTATTTTTCTCTCTTAAGCAGAAATAAAAAAGACGGATGAAAGAAATCTAGGGTTATGAGCTAAAAATGACATAAAAAAAGAACCGCAAATTGCGGTTCTTTTTGTGAGAACTAAAACCAGATAAATACTTGGTTTTAGATTTTCTCGTATTAACGTTTGATAGAACGTGACATACCAGCAAAACGTTGTTTGAATTTGTCGATACGACCACCAGTGTCTACATTCTTCTGTTTACCAGTATAGAATGGGTGGCAAGCTGAACATACGTCAAGATAAAGAGTTTCTTTACCTAGAGCAGAACGAGTTTCAATCACGTTACCGCAAGAGCAAGTTGCAACTAATGTTTCGTATTTTGGGTGAATATCGGCGCGCATGGTCGATGACTCCTAATTGAAGAAAGGCTTAAGCTGTTATCGCAATTGATCACTCTCGACTTTCAATTCAAATGAATTATAAATCAAGGAAAGGCTGGTCAACTAAAAATAGACAACGCAGCAGATCAACACCACAACAGACCATTTCTCTTGGCCCACCGAGACGAATCCGTCAGAGCTAAGCACAACAAGTGGGCATGATTATACGCTAAAAAATAGCAGATAGCGAATTATTCCAGCGCCGTTTTGTCTTTTGATACGACTGGTTCATGTTTTTTCGACCAGTAATTTGCAATCACCCCACACACCATTAACTGAATCTGATGAAAGATCATAATAGGTAAAACAATCATACCCAAAGGCTGTCCGCTAAAAAGAATTTGTGCCATCGGTACGCCACTGGCCAATGTTTTTTTCGATCCACAGAAGAAAATCGTAATTTGATCTGCTCGATTAAAACCAAGCCAAACAGGTACAAATAATCCTAAAAGCATAATAATGGTGAGTAAAATAGAACACGCCAATACCAAATAGAACAAGGTAAGTAAGTTCACCTGATGCCATAAACCCGCAACCACAGCACTACTAAAAGCGCCATACACCACCATCAAAATGGTGCCCTGATCAAACGCCTTTACAATGCCCGGCACTTTTTTCATGTATGGAAAGATCCACGAGCGATGCACTTGCCCCAAAATAAAGGGAACCAATAATAACAACGTGATCTGTATGATCGATGCAGTTGGATCGTAATTATGTTTCGACTGACCAAAAATAAAAAAACTGACCAATATAGGGGTGATGAACATACCAATCAAATTTGAAAATGAAGCACTGCATACTGCCGCTGCAACATTACCTTTGGCAACTGAAGTAAATGCAATCGAAGACTGAACCGTCGATGGTAAAAAACACATAAACAAAAAGCCCCAGTAAAGCTCTTGTCCCAATATCGGCAGTAAAAACGGTTTAGCCATCAAGCCCAGAATTGGAAATAGCACAAAGGTAAAAGCAAAAACCAGTAAATGCAGTCGCCAGTGCATGACCCCTTCGACTATGGCTTCTCTTGACAGTTTGGCGCCATGTAAAAAAAATAAAATGGCAATCGCAACATTAGTTACCATTTCAAAAATACTGGCGGCATGTCCCGATACAGGAATAATACTTGCCAGAATCACCATCAGAATCAATAAAATGGTAAAACGATCAAACGCCAGTAATTTCAACATCGCATGACATCCCTAAGTCATTTATAACAAAGCCCGATAAATGAAATTTACCAGTAAGTAAATATTCATGTTACCGAGCTAACTTGATAAAACCAGTTTTCAAATGAAATGTTCAGTATTTATTTAAAAACTTAACTTTTAAATCAAAGACATACAATGGGTAATTATATGCATTTTCAATCTAATTGGACACTTTAAACTTTAAGTTAATCCATCAGACTTCTTTCATCAGTTCCTTTTATTTCTACCTATCGAAGAAAAATAAAGAGGGTTTAAACAATGATGAAAGACATCTATTCCTTTAGATTTAAATTAACTCACATAAAAACCCTGAGCCTTATGGGTTTATCTTTTCTGATTCAAGCGCTTGGTGCTCTCTCAACAGTTTGGCTACCCATACCACTAAAATTAAAATCGGAATTCCAATCAGCGTGGTCATGAGGAAAAATTTTGGATAACCGATATGGGTCACAATCGTACCCGAATAACCTCCTAATAATTTAGGGGTTAGAGTCATCAACGAGCTAAAAATTGCATATTGAACAGCGGTAAACGAAACACTAGTCAAACTAGATAAAAATGCAATGAATGCTGCACCTGCAAGTCCTGAAGCCATATTATCGACAATAATCGCAAAATAAAGCCACTGCGAGCTATACGGCTTAATCACCTTGCCTTTTAGTTCTGTACTTGCTTTTGAATCCAACTGAACTGGCACGATTGGATCGAGATCAATATCCAAAGTGCGTGACTGACTTGAATCAAGTAAAGAATAATGACGTTGACTATGAATCAAAGCCTGACCTTGAGGTGAAATTGCTTCTACAGAAATCAGTTTAGTTGCTGAGTTTTTTAAGGCTTGCTGATCGATAATCCCACTAAAAGTACCTGTGGAATCAAGTTTTGCCTTAAAGCTTTTTCCATCTAGCTTGAACATAATCGGTTGATCTGTACTTAACTGACTGGCATTGAGTCCAGAAACTTGACCTTTGACCACCACACTTTGTTTAAGTTCTTCTGCTGATAATTGATTATCACTGGTAATCGGTAAAATCTGAATTTGTGGCTGACCCACCTTAGCCGTTAAATAAGGTAAATCGACAGACGCTGAATCTGACTGACCGTGTGCGAACTGACTTTGAACAGTGATATGCTGACTCTCTAATAAAGCTTGATTTGGAATCGAAAGCTTAAAGTAACCGACTTCATCAGGGTGTGCCGTGTACTGATGCGATCCAACCTGAATCTGGACATCTGCCAAAGGCTCACCCGATTTCACCAAACCGATAAAAATCAGATTGGTCGAACTGGCGAGGACTGCGCCGACGAACATCAGCTTCATAATATTCATGCGCTGGGCAAGCAATCCACCCAGAAAACCACCAATCAAACTAAAAATAACGCCGTAAACTTTCACTGCTTCCGCAATTTGTTCTTTACTAAAGTTTAAGTCTTGATAAAAAACATTGGAAATGACACCCGCAATAATGTCCGAAATTCGATAAAAACCAATTAAAAGTAACAGCACTAATGCCAGTTTGACCCCATAGCGTTTAAAGAAATCCAGTACTGGTGCGACCCATGTTTCCAAGGCCATTTGCTTGTTCACCACACCAGCATGTACCAGTAAATAACCAATCAATAAAGCACAGGCAGCAGCCGTTAAAAAGCGTAAAGCTTCCAAACCAAATAAAGCAGCAGTATCCGTAACATTGGCAGCACTTGCGAGTAGATCGGTAACTTTGCCCGAATAAATATAAGTCACAACAAAAGTTGCTACTGCCACAAAAAATACAAACACCAAACGATAATAATCACTACGTTTATAGTTTTTATACACTCGATTGACCTGTGGTTCACGTACCACAAGCGTGGTAATGATACCCACCAGCATCACGGCCGCCATGGTTAAATAGGTATATTTCCAGGCTTCATAGATATAGTTACCTTTGGATGTTCCAAGATAAGCCGCTAAAAACAAAGCCCCTGCACCTGCCACGATCATGCCAATGCGATAACCTGCATTATAGGTCGATGCTAAAACTGTCTGCATTTGCGTTTCAGCAAGCTCAATCCGATATGCATCAATCACAATATCCTGAGTCGCTGCGGAAAAACCCAGTAACACCGCTCCTACCGCCATCTGAATCAAATAACTCTGACCGAGCGATGGATCAGAAAAAGCCATGATACAAATCGCCACGATAATGAGTAACTGTGCAATCAGCAACCACGCACGACGGCGACCTAAAGTTTTGGTCAAAACAGGAACTGGCAGTTCATCAATCAATGGTGCCCATACAAATTTAAACGAATAACCAAGTGCCGCCCAGCTAAAAAATGTCACTGCGCTTTTATCAATGCCTGCTTCCCCAAGCCATAAAGATAGACTTGAAAAAATGAGCAGAATGGGAATACCCGCAGAAAATCCCAGAAACAACATAATCAGGGCACGGCGATCAAGAAAAGCGGTAAAAGCAGCTTTCCATCCAGTAGTTTGAGTGGTCATTCGGTTATTATTTTCCAAAGATTTTATAAAACAGCCTATTCAATCGTGTTATGTCCAAGCTTTCAATATTGTTTGTGAAAAGCTTGTCATTTAAATTGAGAAAAAATGCTGTGAAGCTTGATATTTTGCCCTAAACCTGTATACCTTTAAATCTTACCTCTAGTTTATTTTTTGGATTTCACCTGTGACCCAAAGACACGATCAAATGGCTTCAACATTATCTTCAACTTCAACCACAGCGACAACTCTAAAAAGCAATAATCTACCATCGGCATTTGAACGAGCAGAGATTCAAACGACATTAGAAAAGACCACATTAAAAGCTGAACAACTGACTCATATTACCAATCTGGACAAAATTCCATCGTCTACACGACGGATTAAACCGCTGAATAATTTTCTGGGCCAAGATCGTGCCCGTGCCTCTGTAGAGGCAGGTATCTCACTACCTTACTCAGGCTATAATATTTTTGCCGTAGGTACCGCGGGTTTAGGCAAACGCACCATGATCAAGCGTTTGCTGCAACAACATGCCAAAAATATGCCGACACCCGATGACTGGGTGTATGTGAATAACTTTAAAAATCCACGCCAACCACTCGCTTTAAGATTTCCAGCAGGTCAAGGGCCAAAATTTCAAAATGCCTTGCATCAAGCTTGGCAAACCATTTTAAAACAACTTGAACGACGTTTCACCGCCGAAACCTATCACAATCGTATTGAACAGATTCGTCAGGAAACAGGTGATGAACAGCAAGAAGCATTGGTTGAGTTGACCAAAGAAGGCGAAACGCTGGATCTAAAACTGATTTCACGCAATGAAGAACATTGCTTTGTACCTGTACATGTCAAAGATGATCAAGTTCAGGAAATGACTCAGAATGAAATCAATGCCCTCACGACCAAGCAGCGCGCTGAAATCGCATCCAATATGCGCTATATGGATAAAAAGCTGGAACGTCTAGGATTGCATTTGGGTGATCTAGAAGACGATGCGCGAGATCAGGTATCTGAGCTCAATCGTGATATTGCCAAACAAGTGGTTCTACCGCGAATTGATTTATTGATCAAAAAAAATCAGAGCGTCGCGGGTCTAGACGATTTTTTACAGCGCTATGCTGAAGATATTATTCAAAATGTTGAAACGATTTTGGCGCAGGAAGAAGATGACTTTTCCCCTGCACTGTTTAATCGAGTTCCTGCGCGCTATCAGGCCAATGCTATTGTTAGCAATAAGCCAAACGCTGGCGCACCTGTAATTTTTGAAGACTTCCCAACTCATTATAATTTGCTTGGGCACGTCGAGCAGTTAACTCAAAATGGGACGATCACCACAGATTTCACCTTAATTCGCCCTGGTTCACTGCACAAAGCCATTGGTGGTTTTTTGATGCTGGAAGCTGAACAGTTACTTGAACAACCCTATGCTTGGCAAGGGCTGAAACGTGCACTGAAGTCCGGACAACTCAAACTTTCTTCACTTGAACATATGCTGACCTTAACGGGGAGTATTTCCATTGAACCTGCGGCAATTCCTTTAGAAATAAAAGTGGTATTGTTGGCAGAACCTGAAATTTATTATGAAATTTTAGAAGTTGAACCTGAACTCGGAAGTGTATTCAAAATTCGAGCTGACTTCACTGATACATTACAACGTAATGACAGTAATGAGCAGGCTTATATGCAACTTATTGCCGATTATGTACAGGTAGACAAGCTATTACCTTTTGATCGTTCAGCATTGTCTGCACTCTTAACCGATTCAAGCCGTCAGGCTGAAGACCAAAGCTCATTGTCTTTACACGCATCGACATTGGGTGATTTGATTCGTGAAGCCCATCATCATGCCTTTACCGCAGGTGACAAAACTGTTTCGGACAAACATGTCAATCAAGCCTTACATCATCGTCAATACCGTCTAGGTTATTTACGTGAACTATACTGGCAAGATTTATCCCGTGGCACCCAGTTGATTGAAACACAAGGTCATCGTCTGGGGCAGATTAATGCGTTGTCTGTCATTCATTATGCAGATGTCGAGTTTGGTTTGCCTTCAAGATTAACCGCCTCAGTTTATCAAGGCGGTGGTGATATTCTGGATATTGAACGTAGTGTCGAATTAGGTGGATCATTGCATGCCAAAGGCGTCCTGCTCATGTCGAGTTTTCTAAAAGCGCATTTTGGTCGTTCGCAAATTTTACATTTTTCTGCGGCACTGGCGTTTGAACAAAGCTATGGACAAGTCGATGGTGACAGTGCAACAGTTGCAGAACTTTCGGCCTTAATTTCTGCGATTAGCCAAATTCCAATTGATCAATCATGGGCGATTACAGGTTCGATGAATCAATTGGGTCAGGTTCAACCGATTGGTGGCGTCAATGCCAAAATTGAAGGCTTCTATGATGCGTGTAAATTACAAGGTTTAACGGGTAAACAAGGTGTCATCATCCCACGTCAAAATATGCAGCATTTGATGTTACGTCAGGATGTGATTGAAGCTGTTGAAGCAGGTCAGTTTCATGTTCATGCCATTGAAACCATTGATCAGGCTTTAGAAATATTGATGGCACGACCTGTAGGCGTATTGGATAAAAAAGGTCACTATAGCAAAGGCTCTATTTACGCGGCAGTCATGGAACAACTCGAATACTGGCAAGCCATTGAAGATGGTGACGAGGTCGAGGACGAACCCAAGAAAAAGAAAAAAAAGAAGAAAAAGGCAAAAAATGAGGATCTAGAAAATGAAGCTGCGGTAGAAGAAGCTGCTGTTTTACATCCTGTATTTAGACGTCGAAAAAAATAAAATGATTTATAAAAAAACAAGCCTCATCATGAGGCTTGTTTTTGTTATCTGCTGAAAAATTTATCGTTTTGGTAGTGGAATATACTGTGAACTTTGATTTTGGTTTTTACGCTCACCCACTGTAACATCAAGAGTTGCAGTTTGACCGTTACGTTCTACTTCAAGTTTCACGGTCGTATTTGGTGCTTGTAAAGCCACATAATTAATTAAATGCGATGCCGAATTAATCACTTCGTCATTCACTTTTAAAATTTTATCACCTACTTTCACGCCTGCCTGATCCGAAGGCCCACCGCGCAATACATCAGCAACCACCACACCTGTTTGACGTGGGGCTAAAACATCATCCTGATCCTGATTGGGTGCAACCAGACTAATACCCAACCAACCCCGAATCACACGACCATCTTTTAAAATCGAATTGAGTACTTGCTGACATACCTGCGCAGGAATCGCAAATCCAATCCCGAGAGAGCCACCAGATTGAGAGAAAATTGCGGTATTGACCCCAATCAAATTGCCTGCGACATCAATCAATGCCCCGCCAGAATTACCTGGATTGATCGCTGCATCAGTTTGAATAAAATCTTCATAAGTATTAATGCCCAAATCTGAACGACCTGTCGCAGAAATAATACCTTGAGTCACTGTTTGTCCGACTCCAAATGGATTACCAATGGCGAGAACCACATCACCGACTTCATTACCACTGAGTTTAAACGGTAAAACAGGGAGTTTATCCAGATCAATTTTAATTACGGCTAAATCTGTATCTGGATCAGTACCAATCACTTTAGCAACTGCACGACGACCGTCATTCAATCCAACGACAATTTGATCCGCCTGTGCAATCACATGATTATTCGTTAAAATATAACCATCAGGACGGACAATCACACCAGACCCTAAACTATTTTCATTTTCCTGATTCGGTTGCTGTGGCAATTGATTGCCAAAAAACTCACGAAAAACGGGATCATTCAACAAAGGATTTGCCGCTTGCTTTATTTTTTGGGTCGTAAAAATATTGACCACTGCTGGGGCAGCGACTTTCACAGCCGCACTATAAGAAACGACGCCACCTGCACGTGAAGTATCAATTAAAGGTTTGACATTTTCAGCAGGCATTTTGACCCCATCAGCAGCAATAGGCGCTTTCGGCTGATTAAGCTTTTGCCATGAAAGAAAACTAATAATGACAATGATGAGAAGTACCCACGGTAACCATGTAAAAGCACGACGCACGTTTACACCCTCTAAGTTTGATTTAATTTATTGAAGAAAAAAGAGTTTACTCATTGTAAAGCATAAGTTTATGGATAACTGAAAAACATAAAAAAGATTTGTCTAGCTTTAGTTACTATTAAAAATATGTTTTGATGAACTTGGTTAAATAGATTCAGAGTCAAGTGATTCATGGCAAATTTAGATGACATTATAAAGTGGTGCGACCAAACCCTACAAAGTGCGGAGTTTAAAGATTATGCACCCAACGGCTTGCAAATCGAGGGAAAACAAGAGGTCAAACGCATTGTTTCTGCGGTGACTGCTTCAGAAACCGCAATTGATGCGGCTATTGAGCTTGGTGCAGATTTACTCTTAGTTCATCATGGCTATTTCTGGAAAGGCGAACCCTACCCGATCACAGGAATGCGTGGCAATCGAATTAAAAAACTGATTCAAAATGATATTTCTTTAGTGGCTTATCATCTTCCTTTAGATGCTCATCCTGCTTTGGGTAATAACGCTGCAATTGCTGAGCTTTTAGGATTACATGAAATAGAAGCATTAGATAGCAGCGAACGGCATCCTATTGGAAATATTGGTTACTTAAAAAACGTCCTCACCCCTGAAGAATTTAAAAATAAATTACAACAGATTTTTGATTTTAATATCGTTCATTTAGCTGCACGAAAATCCAATATTCAAAAGGTTGGTTTTTGTACAGGCGGTGCACAAGACTTTATTAAAAAGGCAGCGCTACAGGACTGTGATGCCTATATCTCTGGAGAAGTCAGCGAAAGGACTTTTTATGAAGCTCAAGAACTGAATGTGCATTATTTTGCTTGTGGGCATCATGCAACTGAGCGGTATGGGGTACAACGTTTGGCAAAAGTGTTATCCGACCAATTTTCACTCGAACACCATTATCTTGAGTTGAATAATCCGATTTAAGACGTATTTATTACAGGTATTTATATATACGTATTAATTAAGGCTTTATTGTGTATTGTTATTTAAAACAATCACCTTTTGCATAAATAATCATTTACAATGAAGCCACTTAATTCTATTACCCAGCTAACGCAAGGAATTGGAACATGACAACCATTACTTTACCTGCATTACCTTATGCTTACGATGCACTTGAGCCACATATTTCTAAAGAAACTTTAGAATTTCACCATGACAAGCATCATCAAACTTATGTGACTAATTTAAATAACTTGATCAAAGGTACTGATCTTGAAGGTAAAACTTTAGAAGAAATCATCCAAGCTGCTGCGGGTGATGCATCTAAAGCAGGTATCTTTAATAATGCTGCTCAAGTTTGGAACCATACTTTTTACTGGAACTCAATTGCGCCAAATGGCGGCGGTAAACCAACTGGCGCAATCGCAGCTAAAATTGATGAAGCATTTGGTTCTTACGAAAAATTTGCTGAAGAATTTGCTAATGCAGCAACGACTCAATTCGGTTCTGGTTGGGCATGGTTAGTGGCTGATGAAGTGAATGGTAAACTTTCGATTACTAAAACTTCAAATGCTGATACTCCACTTGCACATGGTCAAGTTGCTGTGTTGACGATTGACGTTTGGGAACATGCTTACTATATCGACTACCGCAATGCACGTCCAAAATACATCTCTACTTTCCTTGAAAGCCTTGTAAACTGGGATTATGCCAATGCAAAACTTGCAGGCCAACCAGCAGGCGTAGAAAAATAATTTTTTATTTTTTCTAAGAAAACCGCCTAAGTTTTGAATTGCACCCCGAAAGTTGGACACATTCAGTCTAACTTGGAGGGTGCTTTTCTATGGCTAAATATTCTCCATTCTTTAGCAAGTCTAAGAGTTGGTTTTGATGAAATGATTGACGCTTAAATCCAGTCAAACACCATACAAGCTTGATAGATACATGAATAAGATCATCACAAATAATACAAATTCTGATAAAGTAACCGCTTAATTTAGCGGCTTAATTTTGGATAGAGTTACTCAAATGGGTTACCAAACGGTCAACCTTAAGCCAATAATTTAATATCTAATTAATTTTCAATAGGTTGCAATTACAATGTTGCTCATGATCGACAATTACGACTCTTTTACGTACAACATCGTCCAATATTTTGGCGAGTTAAATCAAGACGTTAAAGTAGTTCGCAATGACCAAGTCACTCTTGAGGACATTGAACGATGGCAACCAAAGTATTTGGTGGTCGGTCCTGGCCCCTGTTCTCCGACTGAAGCAGGGATTTCCATTCCTGCCATTCATCACTTCGCAGGCAAAATTCCCCTGCTCGGTATTTGTTTAGGACATCAGGCAATCGGTCAGGCTTTCGGTGGCAATATTATTCGTGCTAAAACGGTGATGCATGGTCGTTTATCCGATATGCATCACATTGATAAAGGCATTTTTAGTGATTTGCCATCGCCATTTTCAGCAACACGTTATCACTCTTTAGTGATTGAACAGGAAACGTTACCTGAGTGTCTGGAAGTGACCTGCTGGACTAACCAAGCTGATGGCACTATGGAAGAAATCATGGGTGTTAAACATAAGACATTGCCTGTAGAAGGTGTGCAGTTTCACCCTGAATCGATTTTGAGCCAGCATGGTCACCAAATCTTCAAGAATTTTTTAGAGATTTATGCATAAATGAATATTCAACAAGCTTTAAATCATATCACCAAAAATATTCATCTGACCCAAACACAAATGGAAGATGTGATGCGTAGCATCATGCAGGGCGAAGCCACCGAAGCACAAATCGGTGCCTTGATGATGGGTTTGCGCATGAAAGGCGAAAGTATCGATGAAATTACCGCTGCGGCGCGTGTCATGCGTGATCTAGCAATTAAAATCGACGTGAGTGATATCAATTATCTGGTTGATATTGTAGGTACAGGCGGTGATGGTCAAAATCTGTTTAATGTATCCACTGCGTCCAGTTTTGTGATTGCTGCGGCAGGTGCCACCATTGCCAAGCATGGCAATCGTGGTGTATCTAGCAAATCGGGCTCATCAGACTTATTAGAACAAGCTGGGATTAACCTTGACTTAGATATGCAACAGACTGAACGTTGCATTCGTGAGATGGGCGTTGGTTTTTTATTTGCGCCAAATCATCATAAAGCCATGAAATATGCGGTTGGTCCACGCCGTGAACTGGGCATTCGTAGTATTTTCAATTTACTCGGCCCGCTTACGAATCCGGCTGGGGTAAAACGCTTTGTGATTGGGGTATTTTCAGATGAACTGTGTCGCCCAATTGCAGAAGTGATGAAGCAACTTGGTGCAGAACATGTCATGGTGGTTCATTCCAAAGATGGACTGGATGAAATTAGCCTTGCGTCTCCCACTTATGTCGCAGAGTTGAAAAATGGTGAAATTATCGAATGGATTTTAAACCCTGAAGATGTAGGCATCACTTCTCAAACTTTGAGTGGTTTAATAGTGGAAGACTCTAGCGCCAGTCTAAAATTGATTAAAGACGCGTTGGGACGTAAAAAATCTGAAATTGGTGAAAAAGCCGCAAATATGATTGCCCTCAATGCGGGGGCTGGTATTTATGTATCAGGACTCAGCACCAGTTATAAACAAGGTGTGGCATTGGCGCATGATATTATTTACGGTGGGCAGGCTTTAGAAAAAATGAGCATTCTGTCTGAATTTACCAAAGCATTAAAGCAATACTCAAACAACTGAGGTTATCCAAATGATTCAGATTCAAAATACCATTCTGGGCAAAATCGTTGATCGTAAACATGAAGAACTGGCTGATCGTTTAAAACAACGTAGCCTAAAAGACGTAGAAGAATGGGCAAAACAGGCAACACCTGTTCGTGGCTTTGCACAGTCTTTGCGTCGTAAACGTCCCGGTGTGATTGCTGAAATTAAAAAAGCATCGCCCTCTAAAGGTGTGATTCGTGCTGACTTTCATCCTGCGGAAATTGCGGCGCAATATGAACAGGCAGGTGCAGCCTGTTTATCTGTACTGACCGATGTGGATTTCTTTCAGGGTGCAGATGAAAATATTGCGATTGCTCGTGAAAATTGCAATCTGCCTGCATTACGCAAAGACTTTTTGGTTGATCCTTACAATGTCATTGAAGCCCGTGCTTTACAGGCAGACTGTATTTTATTGATTGTGGCATGTTTATCGGATCAGCAACTTGAAGAAATGTCTAAGACTGCATTTGAATATGATTTAGATGTCTTGGTCGAGGTGCATGATGAAGAGGAGTTGGAACGTGCGCTTAAACTTTCTGAGCAATGTTTACTGGGCGTGAATAATCGTAATCTTAAAACCTTTGAGGTCGATTTAAATACCAGCTTGCGTTTGAAGAAACTACTTGATCCGTCACGTTTATTGGTCACTGAAAGTGGGATCGCCACTCCTGCCGATATCGCCATGATGCAGGATCATGACATTCATGCATTTTTGGTGGGTGAAAGTTTTATGAAGCAGCCTCGACCAGATCAGGCCTTTACTACGTTATTTGGTGTACCAGAGCAGGTTTGATTTTTTGATCACAATAGAATTACTTGCTCTTAAAAAGTCAGTGATTCTATTGTTATTGAATAGTTTGATTTTTTCATCTATTCCACTTTTAATACTATAATCATCGCAATATATTATTCTATTGTGATTTTCTATTTCAATCATGAGCAAACACGACACTTCCCTCTCCAAAGCCCAACAAGATTTGCTAAAACAGTTTAAAAAACAAATCTCAAATGGTCAGGAAACTTCAAGCAATAAGCAAGCATCAAACAAGCAGCCGATTTACAATGGGCCGCAAACTGAGCCAGAAGATGACAGCCAACTGTTTAGTAAAGCATTGCAAGGTGTAAAACCGATTGATCATGGCAATATCGCTGATACTAGGCTAAGTCGTAGTAAAAAAGTGGATGCACAAACCTTAGCGAAACGCGCAGCGGCAGAAGGCAGTGCTGACACTGAAATGACCGAAATTTCAGATACTCAAGCCATTTTAAATCCTGTTGCCAGTCAAGCCAGCCTGAGTTATCGCATTGCGACCTTACAGCATAAAGTCTTTGAAGACTTAAAAGCGGGTAAATTACGCTGGTTTGAAGCGGTTGATTTACATGGCTGTACCGTTGAGCAGGCTCGTTCAGCAGTCCTTGAGATTATTCAAATAGCAAAAGCCGAAAATCAAAATGTGATTAAAATTGTACATGGTAAAGGACCAGAAGCAATTTTAAAAACCTATGTGAATGGCTGGTTACGCCAGCATCGCGATGTATTGGCATTTGTCAGCGCACCAGAAAATCAAGGCGGTACAGGTGCGGTTTTGGTTTTACTTAAACGGGCAGAAAAGAATCCAAAATATGACGCACAGAAATGATTCCATTGCATCATTTCTGAATATTAAACACCTGTAGCAACTGTGCCACGACTGACACTGCAATGATTGCAGGTTGCTTGGAGCTAATCCCATCGATACCAATCGGGCAAACCAGAGATTCAAGTTGAGTTTGTGGATAACCCCGTGCACTCATGCGTTTTTCAAAAATCGCCCGTTTACTTTTTGAGCCAATCATTCCGACATAGGCAAAAGCTTGATCTGAAGGTTTCAACGCTTCAAAACACAATTGCAAATCTAACTGATGATCGTGGGTTAAAATCAAAATTGCCCCTGATCGATCAAAATGAGTAATTTCCGCTTCTGGCACATCAGTACTGATACACTTGACTTGATCCATTAAATCACGTGGAAAAATGTCGTCCCGATTATCCACCCAAGTGATCTGTACCCCGATCGGCAATAAACAGCGCACAATCGCCTCACCCACATGACCTGCACCAAAAATCATGACTTTCATAGCATAGGGTTGAATACTTTGAATCCATTGCCATCTGGAATCATCTTGCTGAAATTCACTGTTAGATGAAGCCGATGAATCATTTGCAATCGACCAAGTGGATGCCTGACCATCCGACACTGTCCTGATGATACTTTGACCCTTTTGCCATGCAGCCTGACAAGCAATCATTTCATCCTTAATGGCTTCTATTTTTTCAAATAACAGCCACATCACTCCGCCACAACATTGTCCTAAACGTGCACTAAGATTGAATCGTTCAATCCGTTGATGGCATGATTCAGAACTCAATAACATTTGTTTGGCAATATCGATCGCCTGAAACTCCAAATGTCCGCCACCGATAGTATCGGATTGCTGAATCTGTTGTTGCTGATCCAAATGAAGTAGCATGGTTGCCCCTACTTCTCGTGGGGTCGAACCATCTGCACGAAGCACAGTGACCAATACGACAGAAATATTTTGCTGCTGCCATTCGACCAAGTATCGCCACCACTGTAAATGCTGCATCATGATCAATGGTTAACGCAATTTAGGTTCTGGGCGATCCAGCAACGCATGACCTCGACCAATTGAAATCGCACGTAGAATTTCTTCTGCTGTCGCGGGCGCATTTAACTCAAGCGGTGCATCCTCTGGAATCGAAGCTTGTACGGCTTGGCGAATCGCAGAGAATACAGAAAGCCCTAACATAAACGGCGGCTCACCCACAGCTTTAGAGCGATAAATGGTATCGACAGCGTTTTGATTATCAAACAATTTGACATTAAAGACATGCGGAATATCGACGCTAGTCGGGATTTTATATGTCGACGGCGCATGGGTGAATAAGCGTCCTGCATGTGGCCCTTGCGGTTGCCAGTATAATTCCTCCGTGGTTAACCACCCCATGCCTTGTATAAAACCACCTTCAATCTGACCAATATCAATGGCTGGGTTAATCGAACGACCGACATCATGCAAAATATCAGTTCGTAATACTTTCATTTCCCCTGTCAAAGTATCAATCGCCACTTCGCTTACGGCAGCACCATAAGCGTAGTAGAAAAATGGACGACCTAAATGATTGACCTGATCATAATGAATTTCAGGGGTTTTATAAAAACCACTATCCCAAAGCTGCACCCGTGCCATATATGCGCGATTCACCAAGTCAGGAAATGTCCATGATTGCCCGTTACTTGTGGTCACCATATTATTTTCAAAGTGAATATTTTCTACATCGCTTTGACTTATTTCAGCCGCAAGTTTGGCTAGGCGTTCACGAATCTTGATACAGGCATTTTGTACGGCTTTACCATTTAAATCAGCACCACTTGATGCTGCGGTCGCTGAAGTATTCGGTACACGTGACGTATCCGTTGCAACCAAACGCACCTGATCAATCGCTAAACCAAGCTCATGTGCAGCCACCTGACGCACTTTGGTATATAAACCCTGCCCCATTTCTGTGCCACCATGGGTGATAGCAACTGTGCCATCCATATACACATAGACCAGTGCACCTGCTTGGTTATAATGCACCGCATTAAAGGAAATACCGAACATGAGTGGTGTCAGTGCAATTCCACGTTTAATAATTGCATTGTTTTGGTTAAATGCATCAATAGTTTTTTTTCGTTTAAAATATTGGCTACTTTCTAATAATTCTTCGACCATTTTCGGCGCAACATTATCTCGAACTTCTGCGCCATAATGCATATGGTCACGACCATTGCCAGGCTTTTCTGCAAAAAAGTTACGTTGACGCACCAAGACTGGATCGCATTTTAGATAACGGGCAATGTCGTCAATAATCACTTCAATGACAAACATGCCCTGTGGTCCACCAAAACCACGATAGGCTGTATTGGATACGGTATTGGTTTTACAACGTAAATTACGCAGTTGCACAGCATTTAGATAATACGCATTGCCAATATGACAAATCGCGCGCTCATTCACTGGACCTGATAAATCCGCAGAGAAACCACAATTCGATGCCAATTGAACTTTTAAACCCTGTAAAACTCCTAAATCGTCAAAAGCCACCGACCACTCATAGACAAAACCATGACGTTTACCCGTCGAGCTCATATCGTCATCACGGTCTAAACGAAGTTTGCATGGACGACCAGATTTCTGTGCTGCAAGAGAGGCAATACACGCCCATTGTGCCGACTGCGATTCCTTACCGCCAAAGCCACCGCCCATACGACGTGCCTCAACGCTGACCTGATGCATATTGAAACCTAATGCATGACAAATCAGTAATTGCATTTCGGTGGGATGCTGAGTCGAACAATAGACTTTGAGCGTGTGATCTTCTTGAGGAACAGCATACGAAATCTGCCCTTCTAGATAAAAATGCTCTTGTCCACCGAGTTCAATGGAACCAGAAAGTTGATGCGATGCAGTTTGAAAAGCCTGCTCAACCTCACCATGACTAAAATCGACGGGTGGCAGTACCCATGACTGCTGTTCAATCGCCTCTTGAATGCTTAGAATCGGGGTTTCAGGAGCATATTCAATTTGGGCTAAACGCACTGCTCTACGTGCCTGTTGATAGGTTTTAGCTGCCACCACAAACAACGCCTGACCATAAAATTCGACCTGATCTTTGGCAAAAATCGGATCGTCTTTGACAATCGGACCCCAATTGTTTTCAATGGTAACATCATCAGCCGTATACACGGCATAGACACCATCTGCCTGACGAACCGCGTTTAAGTCAAATTGTGTGATTTTACCTTTGGCACATTTGGAAAAACCGACTGCCAGATGTAAGGTATTTTCAAGCTCTGGCAAATCATCAATATAGGTCGCTTGCCCTGTAACATGTAAATGCGCACTTTCATGTGGAATCGATTGCCCTGCTTTGGCCGATGCTTTTAAACTCTTTAAGTCGATGGACTGATTCATTGTTATACCTCCACCAATGCGATTAAATCTTCAACTCGAGTAAGATTTTGCGCTTGAATTTTTTCTACATAAAACCGCTGTAAACAGTTCTGTGCCACTTGCAGTCGGTAAGCACTACTGGCTCGACCATCGCTCAACGGCTGATAATCCTGCGCTAATGCAATTTGTGCCTGTTCAAGTAATTCAGGAGTCATCACCTGACCCAACAAAACTTTTTCGGTATTGAACGCTCGTTTTGGAATCGCCGCCATACCACCAAACGCAATCTTAATGGTTTGAACCACTTTATTCTCATCTAACTCACAACTCAAGGCAGCACACACCGCCGAAATATCCTGTTCAAAACGCTTAGAAATTTTATAACTCGCAAATTTAAAAGTTTCAGATGGTTCACGAATTGGCACTAAAATCGCTTCAACAAATTCCCCCGCCTGCAAAGCTGTCTTTTGATAATCCAGATAAAAATCAGCTAAACTGATTTCACGAGTTTGCTCGCCACAGCGCAAGCGCAACATGGTATCCAGTGTGATTAAAGCAGGCATTGAATCACCAATGGGAGAACCATTGGCAATATTACCGCCTAAAGTCCCTGCATTTTTGATGGGCATGGAAGCAAAACGGCGCTGTAATTCAGAAAAATCTGGATAAATGTCAGATATTTTAGCCAATGCATCGCTTAAACTGACATTGGCACCAATCTCAAGTTGATCATTGCTTACTGTTATTTTCTTTAACTCTTCAACCTGACCAATATACAGCATATCGCCCAAGTTTCGACCAAGCTTCGTCACCCACAATCCGACATCGGTGCTACCTGCGACAATGCGTGCCTGTGGAAATTGCTGACGTAAACTTGCAAACTCCTGTAAGGTTTTAGGCGCAAAGAATTGCTGCCCCTGATAATTTAATTCTAAAGACGGTAAAGCGTGAATCTCCGTCAAAACTTTGATGACTTTTTCACGCTCTAATTGCACACGTGGATAATTATAAGCTTGTTGTGCGGCATCTAAAATTGGACGATAACCCGTACAGCGGCATAAATTCCCTGAAACATAATCGCTGACTTTTTCTTTATTGGGAGCATGTTGTTCATTTTCGTACATTGACCACAACGACATAATAAAGCCTGGGGTACAAAAGCCACATTGTGAGCCATGCTGCTCAATCATTGCTTGCTGCACAGGATGCATTTGACCTGTTGAAGCTGAAATGAGTTGCTGAAGATCTTCTACGGTGAAAAGGGCTTTACCATCTAAAGTGGGTAAAAACTGAATACAGGCATTGACACTGCGCAGTTGTAATTGATCATTCACCAACTCTCCAATGACCACCGTACATGCCCCACAGTCGCCCTCTGCACAGCCTTCTTTGGTTCCAGTTTGGCGCGTTTTCTCAGCCGAAACATATTCACGTAAATATTGTAAAACGGTCGTGGTTGGTGCAAGCATTTCAATTTGCTGGCATTGTCCTCGGAAATAAAACGTGATGGGACGTGCTGACATTTTCTATCCTTTTTACTTCTGCATCCAGATACTCAAAGATGAGCAAATAAAATGCCACATTGAATGTGATGACTTGGTTTTTGCAGTTGTAAATAACCGATATAAGAGTTTAGATATATCTTTAAAATCAACTATAAACAGCCAAACTATTATTCTTTTTTAGCAGATTTTTATCACAAAATGAGGAGAAAATTAGCATTTGATGAAATATCAGCCACAATAAAACTGAATTTTATTCAGCTTTTCTATATTAAGCACCATCTGAATAAATATCCTGCAAAGTTACATGACCCACTTGATCGGTTTTCTGATACAATGCCGAGCTTGTTTAATAGAGTAAGCCTATACGTCTTATGTCAATGCAGCAATCCTATGCAAATATTCTGACCGCAGTGGGTGAGGATTTAAATCGTCCTGGGCTTAAAGATACGCCTATTCGAGCTGCCAAGGCATTTTCTTTTTTGACCTCTGGCTATGGCAAAACACTGGAAGAAGTCACCAATAGTGCGGTTTTTCCATCAGATAACCATGAAATGGTGTTGGTTAAGAATATTGAATTTTATTCTTTATGCGAACATCATCTTTTGCCATTTTACGGACGTGTGCATATCGCCTACTTACCTGAGGGTAAAGTCTTAGGATTATCTAAATTTGCCCGTATTACTGAAATGTTTGCGCGTCGCTTACAGATTCAGGAAAATCTGACGCAGCAAATTGCAGAGGCTGTATTGGAAGTAACACAAGCACGTGGCGTTGCTGTCATGATTGATTCAGCACATATGTGTATGATGATGCGTGGCGTAGGTAAACAGGAATCGACGACGCGTACTGTGTCTTTTTTAGGTGACTTTAAAACCGATAAAGAAGTTCGTCGTGAATTTTTAAGTGCTGTACCTGAAAGTTATTAACTTTCTGCCAAAATTTTAAATTATCAGCCAGACAATTACATAAAGTCTGGCGATTATTGACATTAACGAAGTAATAATGAAGGTAGATCGTTAGTGGAATTTTTCGATTTTTTACTCAGTTTTGAACATTATCTGCCTATTTTGATTCAACAATATGGGTTATGGATTTATGCCCTGCTCTTTTTGATTATCTTTTGTGAAACGGCTTTTGTTTTCATGTTTTTTTTGCCTGGTGATAGTCTACTTCTTGCGGTTGGTGCGCTTTGTTCAACCATCCCCATGATGAATCTTGGTTTTATCATCATCTTGCTTTCTATCGCAGCCACACTTGGTTATATGGTGAATTATCATATTGGTCGTCGTATGGGAGTGCGTATTTTTGAAATCAAATCACGCTTGATTAAACACGAACATTTATTAAAAACTCATGATTACTTTAAACGACATGGTGCTTTGACCATTTTAGTCGCTCGTTTTATCCCATTTGTACGTTCTTTTGCACCTTTTGCAGCGGGTTCGAGTGGCATGAATTATAGTGTGTTCTCCTTGTATAACATTGTCGGGGCTTTTATCTGGATTGCCTTGTTGGTAACCGCAGGTTATTTACTTGGTCATACCGTGATGTTTATCGGTGATATTGAATAGATTTCTATCATCAGTCCGTTTTATTTTTTCCGATGCGAGAAAACTAAAAAGGCTCTAAAAGTTATCAAAGATAATCTAATCTCCATTGAATAACGATGATTTGATTTATAAAAAATCAGCTTGATCATTGCTGTAAAACATGGGATATTCTGCCAAAGCGTTAGCAGGTCATTCATGGCCTGACTAAAATCGTAAGCGTTCACGTTATCCAACGCATCTGTTCCAGTATTTTTAATAATGGAAGTGGATGCACGTGTCTATACGGTATCCCTTCCATGGAGTACCAAATGACACAGTCTAATCAAAATATGACCATGACAGCACCCTCCTCGTTAGATAACGATACTAAAACGCTTTACCCTTTAGTGATCGCGCTTTTTCTTTCTTATCTCACTATCTCCGCGCCTCTTGCAGTGATTCCACTGTATGTGCATGACAGTTTAAAATTCAATAATTTTTGGGTGGGTATCGCTGTTGGTACACAATTTGTAGCCACAGTTTTGACACGCCCTTATGCAGGTCGTATTGCCGATCAAATCAGCGCAAAACGCGCGACTTTGCAAGGTATGGCATCTTTATTAATTGCAGGATGTATTTATATTCTGGCTTTTTTTGCACCTGTTTCGATGATATTCAAGTTTGTGATCCTACTGCTCGGACGTTTGGTTCATGGTTATGCAGAAAGTTTACTGGTCAGCGGACATTTAACTTGGGGACTTGGCTTAGTCGGACAAGCACGTGCGGGAAAATTACTATCCTTTACAGGCATGGCCATGTTTGGCGCTTTGGCCGCAGGCGCGCCCTTGGGACTCTGGTTATATGAAAGCTTTGGATTTTATGCGGTTGCTTTGCTTCTAATCAGTTTACCCCTTGTCTCTTTGCTAATTGATATTTTTATCCGAGCGACTCAACCGCATACGGGTACCTATCCACCACTCAAACAGGTCATTCAATACGTTTGGCGTTTTGGTCTGGTATTAGCTTTACAAGGTGTCGGTTTTGCCTGTATTGGCACATTTGTCGCCCTTTATTTTAAAGAGCAACAATGGGCCTATGCAGGTTATGCACTGACCTTTTTTGGTTTGGCTTTTGTGGCTGTGCGGATTTTCTGTGGACATTTAACCGACAAAGTTTCGGGCTTTAAACTGGTTAAATATTCATTAATCATTGAAGCCATTGGCCTATTTTTATTATTTATATCACCACGTGTGGAAATTGCATTAATCGGTGCAGTAGTGACTGGCGCAGGATGTTCTTTAATTTATCCAGCTTTAGGAGTCGAGCTGATTAAAGGCGCGCCTGCTCAAATTCGTGGTACGGCAATGGGCGTGTTTTCAGCCTGTCAGGATATTGCCTATGCCATTTATGCCCCTGTATTTGGACTAGTTGCCCTTTATCTGGGCTATCCATCGGTCTTTATCACAGCTGCATTTTGCGCATTATTAGGTTGTCTCATCAATATTTATACGCGAAAGTTTGCACTGCAAACACGAATTAACCCATAAAATTTGGGCACTAACGTGCCCTATCATTTTCAAAATTGCTATAAAACGCTTTTGGAAAATCCAAGATAACTTTGTATTTTATTGAAATTCGTTTAGTTTCCAACGGCCATTATGACTTCGATTTCCCAGTATTTTTAACACCAAAACCAAACTTAACAACAATAATAAATACCACGATCCAAGTTTGCCCCAACCCACCATATGCCAAGCATTCACCTGACTTGGATAGAGCCAGATTTTATAAAAAGTACTAATGTTTTCAGCAATCCAAATGATAAATGCCAAGACTAAAAGTACAGGTAACATGGGGAGTTGAAAGGCTCTTGCAGATAAACAAAAAGTTAATCGGGTTTTCCAGAAAATGACGACACTCCAAAGGAATAAGGCATAACGCAGATCTGGAATAAAAAATTTGCTCATAAAATTGATATATGAACATAACGCCAATGCCAGCATATTGCCAAAACGAGGCAAAGCCTCAAATGAGATATGATATAGACGTAAGGAACGAGCAAAAAAACTTCCGACTGCTGAATACATAAATCCAGCAAAAAGTGGCACTGTCCAAAGTTTAAATATAGCAGGCTGAGGATATTGCCATGAAGCGATCGCGGGATGCGTCAGAAAAATCTCCATCACCATCGCCATGATATGAAACAAAGCAATCACCTTGGCCTCAGCCCAAGATTCAAGTTTTAAGTAAAGTAAACAAGCTTGAATTGCCAAGGCATAAAAAAGCAAATAGTCATAACGATAAAAGCCAAGATAGTCATGACTGCCCATCGGTGCAGTAAACACAAATGCGAGCAGTAATAAAATACCAAACAAGGCAGCCGAAGCTGCCTTAAAACAAAATTGAGAAACGAGTTTCAGAACGTACACAAAAACCTTATCCCAAGTATTTGGCGCTATATTCATGTACGGTATCAACAAAAATTTTCGGTTGAGCAGGATCTACCCATTGCGTGATGCCATGTCCAAGATTTGCTACATAACCTGTTGTTTCACCATTGGCATAGGCATCGTCCAGCATGGCTTTGACAGATTTTTCAATGGATGCTCTAGAGCCATACAATACCGCAGGATCCAGATTGCCCTGCACTGCAGCACGACCTGCAATACTTTGACGCGCAACATTTAACGGAGTTGTCCAATCCAGTCCAAGCGCATCAGCACCTGTCGCAATCATGGGTTCTAACCATTGACCACCACCTTTGGTAAATAAAATCACTGGAATACGACGACCGTCTTTTTCACGTTGTAAACCCGCGACGATTTTTTGCATATAGTTGAGTGAAAATTCAATATATTCACGGTGTGCCAACGCACCGCCCCAGCTATCAAAAATTTGAATCGCTTGAGCGCCTGCATCAATCTGCGCATTTAAATAATCAATCACCGCTACAGCCAGTCGATCAAGCAATGCATGCAAAACTTCTGGCTGCGCATACAGCATATGTTTGGTATGGCGAAAGTCTTTACTCGAACCGCCTTCAACCATATAAGTGGCCAGTGTCCACGGGCTACCTGAAAAACCAATCAAAGGAACCTGACCACCCAATGCAGAACGAATAGTCGAAACTGCATTCATGACGTAATCCAGATCGGACTTGGCATTGAAGTTAGGTAAATTTAAAACATCTTGTTCAGTACGAATGGTCTTTTTAAACTTTGGCCCTTCACCCGTTTCAAAATAAAGCCCCAAACCCAATGCATCTGGTACGGTTAAAATATCTGAAAATAAAATAGCCGCGTCTAAATCATATCGACGTAAAGGCTGCAAAGTCACTTCACAGGCAAAATCAGTATTTTTACATAATGATAAAAAATCACCCGCTTTACCGCGCGTTTCGCGGTACTCAGGTAAATAACGACCTGCTTGTCGCATCATCCATACAGGTGTGGTGTCCACAGGTTCACGCAATAAAGCACGTAGAAAACGATCATTTTTTAAGGTCGTCATTTACTTTCTCTATCTCAATTTTTATTGCATGCATCATAACAAAAAGGTTTGCGATTTAATAACTTCTCTGTGCGATAAAATCCAGATTAGGCAAGATAAAATTGGATAACTACACAAAAGAACTACTGCATCGTGATGTATTTTCTGTAATACTTACTCCGTTTTCTGTCCTAACTATATGAATAATTCTTAAGGTTGAATTACATGTTTGTTCGCTCTTTGCTCGCTTTGAGTCTAACTTGTATTATGACTGGCACAGCGTTTGCTGCACCTACGGCCGAGCAACCGTTAAATCCAAAAGTGATCCGCACTCAATCTGTTCAAGATCCGATTGATCCACTTGCCATTGAACGTAAGCCTCTCTCTCAAAATACATCTTCAGCATCTAGTCCTGTTTCGTCACCTGTGACAAATTCTGCTTCAGCTCCTGCTGCAAATGTTGCGGCTACATCTAGCCCAGCAAGTTCAGATCAGGCACAAGTCAGTGCTCAAGAAGAACATGATCTGAATCAGGCCTCTGCAACATTGCAAAACCTTGAAAGCAGCGAAACGAAAAATGCTGATACAGGCGTTGCACCTACCACTGCTCAAAAAGCAGCAGCCACGACAACTGCTGCAAAAACTCAGGTAGGTAAAGCATCTTGGACACTTGACGGTCTAAATAATGCTGACTGGTATGAAAATATCGGACGTGGTCAATTTCCAGTCTATGCGCGTGCGCAAGTCATGCTGAATAATACCCATGCGTCTCCAGGTGCAATCGACGGCACAAGTGGTATGAATACACTGAAAGCTCTTTCTTCTTTTCAGCAAATGAATGGTTTAAAACCAACAGGTGAGCTGACCAAAGAAACGTGGGATGCCTTGGTCGCCAAGCAAAACAAACCCGCTTTTGTAGAATACACCTTGACAGCAGAAGACTTAAAAGGTCCTTATGCTGCATCTATTCCCCATGATTATGCACTACAGGCCAAAATGAAAGGTTTGTACTACACTCGTGTTACAGAAATGTTGGGTGAAAAATTCCATATGGATGAAGACTTTTTGAAAAAGTTAAATCCGAAGGCAAGCTTTAAAAAAGAAGGTGAAAAGATTATTGTCGCCAATGTGCGTAATGATCTTCCAGAAGATATTCATCTGATCATTGCGCATAAAGGTGCACGTCAGTTATATCTATTTAACAGCCGCAACCAAATGATTGCTTCATTTCCTGCAACCATTGGCAGTAGTGATACGCCATCTCCAACAGGTACTTATAAGGTAGTGGGTGTTGCTCGTAACCCTTGGTATAGCTATTCACCAAGTAACTTCGTTCAAGGCAATAACTTAAAACCATTGTCTCTGCCACCTGGTCCAAATGCCCCTGTAGGTAATATCTGGATCGGTTTAAGTAAAAAATCTTTTGGTATTCATGGGACACCAAACCCATCTGCGATTTCCAAAACAGCATCACATGGTTGTATTCGTCTAACCAACTGGGATGCCAATGATTTGGGCAATAAAGTCAGCAGCGGTGTAACTGTTAAATTCCTTGAATAAAATCAATTAGCTTTTTCAAAGCCTGCATCTAAATGCGGGCTTTTTTATATTCCACTTTTATAGTTATCAATTATTTTGATACTTTTTATTGTTCTATTATTTTTACTAATTATAAAAATATCATAAAATCATTTCACAAATAGAACAATTTGTTCCAATACTGGTGTTTTTACTTTGCTGAGGGATTGCTACGATGTGTTCATGAAGTAATACATAAGAATTTGGGAGGTGCAGAGTGAATGCATATCTACATCGTAGTGAAAACCGTGGTCATGTCAAAGCAGATTGGTTAAACACCTACCATAGCTTTTCATTTGGAAGCTGGTATGATCCAAAATATATGGGTTTTGGTCCACTTCGTGTGATTAATGACGATACGATTGCTGCACATAATGGTTTTGGTACTCATCCACATGACAATATGGAAATCTTGACTTATGTCACCGATGGTCGCCTGAGCCACCGTGATACGATGGGTAATGAAGAACATATCACCGCAGGTGAATGGCAGTTGATGAGTGCGGGTACGGGTGTTGCGCATAGTGAGTTCAATAATAGTGATGAGCCAGTGCATCTGTTTCAAATCTGGATTCATCCAAATGTACGCGATGCTGAACCAACGTATCAACAAATCAAACTTGATCCGAGTGAACAGCCAAATCAATGGCACTTGATTGCAGGACCAAATGATAATGCTGCTATGCATATTCGCCAAAATGCAGAAGTGAAAGCGGCTGTGTTAGAATCTGGTAAAACACTTGAGATTGCTGCAACTCAAAAACACAATTATGTGCATGTGATTAAAGGTCAAATTATGATTGAGAATCAAATTGTTAAAGCAGGTGATGCTTTATTGTTTGATGAGAAAACTACGATTCATGCACTTGAAGATAGTGAAATGATCTGGTTCGATTTACCAGCATAATCTTATTAACCTAACGCACTGTTTCGCCAGAAGCAGTTCGTTTTTGTTTATATTATTTCTTTTTAACTCATTTTTACGGGCGATTAGATTCCATATTCTACTCTCGTGAATCAATCAGCTTAAGCTCTTACACATCGTTTGCATTTCTAAATGGCGTATGTCGCCATGAACTGAAATGGGATGGTCGAACTGTTTATGTTAAATTTCTAAGTGGCGTATGTCGCCATGAACATTTAATTCGTGGCGGCGTGTTTGGTCTTGCTTTTCTAAGTGGCGTATGTCGCCATGAACTTTCAGCAGTTGCTGGTGTCAATGCGGCTAGCTTTCTAAGTGGCGTATGTCGCCATGAACAACTCCATCTTATAAATTCGAATTCAAATTTATTTCTAAGTGGCGTATGTCGCCATGAACTCGAAGTTAAAGCTTATAAAGTTGACCAATATTTTCTAAGTGGCGTATGTCGCCATGAACGTACAGGTACTTATTGCGAACGTCCCCCGACATTTCTAAGTGGCGTATGTCGCCATGAACCTTTTTCAGGCTCAGGCGCTTTTTCTTTGGATTTTCTAAGTGGCGTATGTCGCCATGAACTTAGATCACTACAGTCAATTTCATTATCTTCATTTCTAAGTGGCGTATGTCGCCATGAACCCGTATATTGGGGTTGATTAGGACTGTTGTATTTTCTAAGTGGCGTATGTCGCCATGAACTGAAATGAAATACTTTTATTAACATTGCCAAATTTCTAAGTGGCGTATGTCGCCATGAACTTGCTAAAAACGGAAATAGTAATTCTGGAACTTTTCTAAGTGGCGTATGTCGCCATGAACAAAAAGACAACAAAATATGTTTTCAATGCAATTTTCTAAGTGGCGTATGTCGCCATGAACTGCATGTGTTTTTCGACTAAACGCCGAATATGTTTCTAAGTGGCGTATGTCGCCATGAACACACCTGCAATGATGAATGCAGCACCTAAATATTTCTAAGTGGCGTATGTCGCCATGAACGGGTTGGTATCATTTTTGGTTTGATCTTCTCATTTCTAAGTGGCGTATGTCGCCATGAACTTTATAAGCGTAGAGATGATTTGCTCGCATGTTTTCTAAGTGGCGTATGTCGCCATGAACCATCTTTAAAATCTGTACACTTGTTAGCGCACTTTCTAAATGGCGTATGTCGCCATGAACTGGCAGATCGACAATGAAAAATGCATTGTCGTTTTCTAAGTGGCGTATGTCGCCATGAACGTGGCGATGGTTCAGGAACTGGTACTGGAACATTTCTAAGTGGCGTATGTCGCCATGAACCAGGTTCGAATGGAGGTACATCTGGTACTGGTTTTCTAAGTGGCGTATGTCGCCATGAACGGTTTCCTGTCTCAAAAGTCATTGAAGGGATTTTTCTAAGTGGCGTATGTCGCCATGAACGGCGGTACTGCTGCTGAGGTTATTCAATACATTTTCTAAGTGGCGTATGTCGCCATGAACTTGTCTGGGCGAGTTCTGCATTACGTTTTTCATTTCTAAGTGGCGTATGTCGCCATGAACAAACTGACTTTCTCTAATACAGCATGTGTTCATTTCTAAGTGGCGTATGTCGCCATGAACCTAAACGCCGAATATGTGTATGTATAAACATCTTTCTAAGTGGCGTATGTCGCCATGAACTCTAGTATCTAGATTTTCAGAAAAAGGGACAATTTCTAAGTGGCGTATGTCGCCATGAACCATAATCAGTCTTGAGCAAGGGTGATAAATTATTTCTAAGTGGCGTATGTCGCCATGAACCGTATGGGTCTATGTAGTGAAGATTTGTGGTATTTCTAAGTGGCGTATGTCGCCATGAACATTCAAATGTGTGTATTTTCGCTGTGGCATCATTTCTAAGTGGCGTATGTCGCCATGAACCACGATGCACGTTCCAAAGGTATTCCTATTGCTTTCTAAGTGGCGTATGTCGCCATGAACAAGAAGAGTATCGTGAATACCTAAGTACAGTTTTTCTAAGTGGCGTATGTCGCCATGAACATAAATTCGCTTGAGTTGGTCAATAAACTTGGTTTTCTAAGTGGCGTATGTCGCCATGAACGGGTAATCTTGATTTAAGTCAAAGCACAGATCTTTCTAAGTGGCGTATGTCGCCATGAACAGGTATCGAATTTACGTTTCATGATTTGCGCATTTCTAAGTGGCGTATGTCGCCATGAACAATATGTTCCAGTGCAATTATTTTTTACATCCTTTCTAAGTGGCGTATGTCGCCATGAACAATCCAACAATCCAGAAGTCCGTTTAGCTAAATTTCTAAGTGGCGTATGTCGCCATGAACTCAATAGTCCCGTGAGCGCTCCACCAGCAAGTTTTCTAAGTGGCGTATGTCGCCATGAACTCTGCCCGTGCAACACTTTTAGCATTTGCAACTTTCTAAGTGGCGTATGTCGCCATGAACCCGATGCCAAAACGTCAGGATTCAATTTGTTATTTCTAAGTGGCGTATGTCGCCATGAACTCAACAGTTTGAATATCTGGATTAATGGCTGCTTTCTAAGTGGCGTATGTCGCCATGAACAAAAGTTACAACAGCAACTTTCCATGAAGTCATTTTCTAAGTGGCGTATGTCGCCATGAACTCAATGCGCTACTTTATACTGATGGAGCGACATTTCTAAGTGGCGTATGTCGCCATGAACCTGGATTCAAGCAACAAATCTCTGATGCTTTATTTCTAAGTGGCGTATGTCGCCATGAACTATCATCAGCAGTTTCGGCAGTATGATGACATTTTCTAAGTGGCGTATGTCGCCATGAACTTTTGGTCGAATCTACGGTAGAACATATTTTCTTTCTAAGTGGCGTATGTCGCCATGAACAAGTCAAACTCAAACTCTAAGTTAAATTTGCATTTTCTAAGTGGCGTATGTCGCCATGAACTTACCGAGTACAGGAACGTATGTTCCTACGCATTTCTAAGTGGCGTATGTCGCCATGAACCAACAGGGTACTATTTTGCCGTATGTCTCTCATTTCTAAGTGGCGTATGTCGCCATGAACGCGTCTAGTCGAAAAACATATGCATTTGCAACTTTCTAAGTGGCGTATGTCGCCATGAACTTAATAAAGTTGCTGAATTATCAACTGTGGGTTTTCTAAGTGGCGTATGTCGCCATGAACAGACTTGACCCCATGCACGTTTGATTGCGAAATTTCTAAGTGGCGTATGTCGCCATGAACTATTCTCTTTGGATTAATAGGCTTCGCTGTTTTTTCTAAGTGGCGTATGTCGCCATGAACTTGAGGGGCAATGTAATAACAAGGATCCTTATTTTCTAAGTGGCGTATGTCGCCATGAACATTCCTGATAATCGGAATTTATTCCGAAAAATCTTTCTAAGTGGCGTATGTCGCCATGAACGGTCTTTATTGTTACATTGACCTTCCTTGAGTTTTCTAAGTGGCGTATGTCGCCATGAACCAATAGAGAAAATATTTGAGGAACTCAATAGATTTCTAAGTGGCGTATGTCGCCATGAACAACACCGCCTTTTTTCATGATTTCGGAAACTTTTTCTAAGTGGCGTATGTCGCCATGAACAACGGAGGTGGACAATCATCGCATTCCTTTAGTTTCTAAGTGGCGTATGTCGCCATGAACCTATCGAAGCAATGGAACTTATTGCTTCTTATTTTCTAAGTGGCGTATGTCGCCATGAACCATTAATTGGATAACCAACCTCGGGACATTCATTTCTAAGTGGCGTATGTCGCCATGAACTTGGAAGCTAAAGCAACTTTCAACTGGGGCATTTTCTAAGTGGCGTATGTCGCCATGAACATTCTGTTCAAATATTTTTTGGATACGTTCTTTTTCTAAGTGGCGTATGTCGCCATGAACCATAAACATTATGACCTTGGAGCAATTTAAGCTTTCTAAGTGGCGTATGTCGCCATGAACTTTCATTGAATGTGTGAAAGTTTCTCCAGTAATTTCTAAGTGGCGTATGTCGCCATGAACAAATTCGCCTTTGATCAGTTGGGTCAAGCGTTTTTCTAAGTGGCGTATGTCGCCATGAACGAGTTCGTATAATGCAGATTGATGTTAAATGCTTTCTAAGTGGCGTATGTCGCCATGAACATGGTGATGGTGACGGCTCTGGTAGCGGTTCATTTCTAAGTGGCGTATGTCGCCATGAACATCTATTAGGTAAATCTTATTCATTTTCCTATTTTCTAAGTGGCGTATGTCGCCATGAACCTTTTTCGCCACTTGTATATGACGTTGAAAAATTTCTAAGTGGCGTATGTCGCCATGAACATTTAGCAGATATTGGATCAATTCATACCATTTTTCTAAGTGGCGTATGTCGCCATGAACTTTAGCCAACATGTTCATTTGATTTCCTTTATTTTCTAAGTGGCGTATGTCGCCATGAACAAATTACCAACCGCAGCATCAACTTTTACTGATTTCTAAGTGGCGTATGTCGCCATGAACTTTTATAATAAAAAAACCTGATAAAATTATCATTTCTAAGTGGCGTATGTCGCCATGAACATAAGAATCAAGGGGCTTATCAAATGGCGGTGTTTTCTAAGTGGCGTATGTCGCCATGAACTAAACCTGAATTATTCAAGCGGTGATCGTGACTTTCTAAGTGGCGTATGTCGCCATGAACTGCTTATTTCGCTGCTGCATACATCATTTTAGTTTCTAAGTGGCGTATGTCGCCATGAACTGCAAGCTGTGTAAGCTCATCATTCGACAAATTTTCTAAGTGGCGTATGTCGCCATGAACTGGAAGATGGGGTTGTTACACCAGACGAATTGTTTCTAAGTGGCGTATGTCGCCATGAACATCAGCTTGGTTTCTTGGATGCCAATCGTCTTTTTCTAAGTGGCGTATGTCGCCATGAACACAGGCATTATTTGTGGTGATGGTCGAAGTATTTTCTAAGTGGCGTATGTCGCCATGAACCCCATCTTCCAAAATGTCATGAACATGCTTATTTTCTAAGTGGCGTATGTCGCCATGAACAAAGATAATTAAAGGGCAGGCCCTCAGATTGATTTCTAAGTGGCGTATGTCGCCATGAACAGCTTGATGTGGATGGTGTAACGTACAAAGTATTTCTAAGTGGCGTATGTCGCCATGAACTTGAGTCTCTACTTCATCTCAATATTCACAATTTTCTAAGTGGCGTATGTCGCCATGAACATTCCTGCGATTTCAGACTTGACCGACGCATATTTCTAAGTGGCGTATGTCGCCATGAACAGAGAAGCACAGTGCATCACTCAGAACTGCGATTTCTAAGTGGCGTATGTCGCCATGAACGCCTTTCTTTTGCGCTCGTACTAAATAATCCTTTTCTAAGTGGCGTATGTCGCCATGAACGCCCCACTGTTTGTTCGGCTTTGGATGGGTCGTTTCTAAGTGGCGTATGTCGCCATGAACTTATATGAAGCCCCTACGCCGTCCAAAGTGAATTTCTAAGTGGCGTATGTCGCCATGAACATTAATTTTGAAATTCCATGCACTCGTTTTGGTTTTCTAAGTGGCGTATGTCGCCATGAACCAATATTTGCCGTTTCATATTTCTAAATGTGATTTCTAAGTGGCGTATGTCGCCATGAACCACTAAAACAGGATCATGCTTTGAGGTTCTTTTTTCTAAGTGGCGTATGTCGCCATGAACGTCATTTTATTTTCCTGATTTATTGGGAATGATTTCTAAGTGGCGTATGTCGCCATGAACCTAAGTTGCGTCTAGCTATTGCTGGTCCAACTTTTCTAAGTGGCGTATGTCGCCATGAACTTAATTGCCCTTGTGTCAGTTCTGGCGCATAATTTCTAAGTGGCGTATGTCGCCATGAACTAGGTGTAGTAAAAGATGTTGTTTGGGTTGATTTTCTAAGTGGCGTATGTCGCCATGAACTTAGTATAAGCAACGCGCACCTTATTTTTAGTTTTCTAAGTGGCGTATGTCGCCATGAACTTTGAATGTAGTCTTGTCCTGCCTGTGTTCGTTTTCTAAGTGGCGTATGTCGCCATGAACACTATTCATTGTTTATGACTGCCGCAATGCAATTTCTAAGTGGCGTATGTCGCCATGAACAAACAGACATTGAATCCTCACCGTTTTTAACATTTCTAAGTGGCGTATGTCGCCATGAACACGGACTACTGCTTAAACAATGGCTTTTGTCTTTTCTAAGTGGCGTATGTCGCCATGAACTAAGCAAAACCAAGCTGAGGAGTCTAAGTAATTTTCTAAGTGGCGTATGTCGCCATGAACTTAATGAAGAGTGCATTGTTCTTAGTCCATGTTTTCTAAGTGGCGTATGTCGCCATGAACAGTACATCATGATCTTAAAATTTGGCTCAAAATTTCTAAGTGGCGTATGTCGCCATGAACTAACCATCTCAAATTCAATTTCAGCTTCGAGCTTTCTAAGTGGCGTATGTCGCCATGAACGCTGAAACATAAGAATAAATGTATTGATTTGTTTTCTAAGTGGCGTATGTCGCCATGAACAAGAGGGTCAATGCAATAATAAAGATCCTTATTTTCTAAGTGGCGTATGTCGCCATGAACCAAATGCTGCGGTAGATGTATCGGGTGTTGTATTTCTAAGTGGCGTATGTCGCCATGAACAATTACGTGTTGAAAGATCAGCATGACAAACTTTTCTAAGTGGCGTATGTCGCCATGAACCACTTGTTCTGATCCATTAGCTTTCCCTAAGCTTTCTAAGTGGCGTATGTCGCCATGAACAGCAGGCAAGCGGATGGTTTGGTCATTTTTGTATTTCTAAGTGGCGTATGTCGCCATGAACGGATAAGTCAATCACTAACTCGGAATTTGATTTTTCTAAGTGGCGTATGTCGCCATGAACACTATTCATTGTTTATGACTGCCGCAATGCAATTTCTAAGTGGCGTATGTCGCCATGAACGCAGGCAAGCGGATGGTTTGGTCATTTTTGTATTTCTAAGTGGCGTATGTCGCCATGAACGAGAATCATGAGGCTGGTCAAGAGTTTGATCATTTCTAAGTGGCGTATGTCGCCATGAACGCTGAACTGCTTGTGTTGCACGTTCAGCCACATTTCTAAGTGGCGTATGTCGCCATGAACTATTTCTATTTATATTGGTTATCGCATAATTATTTCTAAGTGGCGTATGTCGCCATGAACATTGTCCAGTCGATAATAGTCTTGATCTATTATTTCTAAGTGGCGTATGTCGCCATGAAC